>JBFLXB010000008.1 GCA_040757335.1 Nitrospirota bacterium
GAGGCAGCAGGTACGCCGTGTCTCGGTCCGCTGGGATAAATCGCGCCATGGGTCGGGCCTCCTGGGTGGACGAGCGACGCCATTATCCCACAACGGTGAACGGGACGAAAGTCCGACAGACTCCTAGTGCTCGAACCGCGAGCCGTTCTGCTTGACGAACCCCTGTCGAACCTCGATGTCACCCTGAAGCGTGAGCTCCTCTCGTTGTTTCGCGGTCTATTCCAGGAGTACCGCAGCACGGCGATCCACGTGACGCACGACCTGCGGGAGGCGGCGTCGCTGGGCGACCGGATTGCCGTCATGGAATCGGGTCGGATCGCGCAGGTCGGCGCGCTCAACGAGCTGTGGGAGAATCCTGCCAGCGCATTCGTGAGGGGTTTGGTGGAGGACCTCCGCTGGCAGGAGCCGCCGCGTGCGTGACCGGGGCGTCCTCTATGCCGCCGCCTTCCTCCGCTCGCTCGCGACCGGCATGGTGGGTGTCCTCATCGGCATCTACCTCGCGAAGCTTGGGCTCGATCCCGCTGGGATTGGAGTCATCGTCGGCGCGGGCCTTGGCGGAGCCGCCGTCGCAGCGCTCGTCGTGACGCTCGTCGGCGACCGGATCGGGCGCCGCAAGACGCTCATCACGCTGTCATGGCTAGGGGCAGCCGGCGGTCTTGTGGTCGGGACCGCCTCGGGGATCAACCTCATCGCGGCAGCGGCGTTTCTGGGGATGCTCAACGGCATGGGGCGCGACCGAGGGGCTTCCTTGATCATCGACCAGGCGATCCTCCCGGCCACGGCGTCCGACGATGAGCGGACGAAAACGTTTGCCTGGTACAACGTGCTCCAGGATGCCGGACACGCCCTCGGCGGTCTTCCTGCGGCCATGCCGGCGCTCCTGCGCGCGAGCCTCGGGATCGAGGAGGTCACCTCCCTTCGGTTCACCCTTGTGGGCTACGCCGTCATCTTGTTCGCCACGGGTCTTGTCTACGCTGGTCTTTCCCGAGCGGCAGAGAGACCTCGATGGGACGGTGGTGGCCTTCGCATCTCGCCTCAGAGCCGCCGCGTGCTCTGGAAGATCTCATCGCTGTTCGCGGTGGACAGTCTGGCGGGCGGCTTCCTGACGACCGCCCTGCTGGCGTTCTTCTTCTACGAGAGATTCGAGGCCGGGGAAGCGGCCATCGGGTTCCTGTTCTTTGGCGCCCGCCTCGCCAACGCCGCGTCTCACCTTGGAGCCGCCTGGCTCGCGAAACGGATCGGGCTCGTCAATACGATGGTCTTCACGCACATCCCATCGAGCCTGCTCCTGGTCACGGTGCCATTCGCGCCGAACTTTCCGGTGGCCGCGGGTCTCTTCTTGCTGCGCGAGGGCCTTGTGGAGATGGACGTCCCGACGCGCCAGTCCTACGTGATGGCGGTGGTCAATCCGGAGGAGCGCACTTTCGCCTCCGGCATCACTCATCTCGTCCGGCTCGGCTCCTGGGCCGTGGCGCCAGCGTTCGCCGGACTGCTGATGACAGGGTTCACGCTGGGAACGCCGCTGTTCGTGGGGGCCGGAATGAAGATCGGTTATGACCTGCTCCTCTACGCGGCGTTCCGGGGGCACAGACCTCCTGAAGAGCGAAGCGATGGAGAATAGAACGTACAACGAGCCGGCTTGGACTTGAAGACCTCACCAGAGCTGACCCTAACGCGGAGAACTACCCTCTGGGATCATCCAACTGCACGACTGGTCGTCGCGAGACCTTCCTGACGGCGGACGGGGGGAGTACCGCCGTGTTAGGGTGAGTGATGCGATGTCTGAGCGGGCAGGTACTGCAGGCTCCTCCTGAGCGATGCGAGTACCGGCGTCGGCGAGACATCTTCGTCGGCGTAGGCGTCCAGGCGCCGCTCGATGGCTGATCGCAAGTCCGCGACAGCGTCGCATCTTTTTCCGGAAAGCTTACGAGGCGGGTGGGGTTTCTCGATCCACGAAGGCCGTGGCACAATTTCAATACATCGCCGCATGTTCCGTTCGCAGGCGCACAGAAGTGTTGGGAATCATAAGGCAGGTCACGGAGATCAAAACGGTGACCTGCTGAGTTGTACACAGCAGGTCATGAGGCTTCTAAGTATTTGAATTGGTGGAGGGTACCGGGATCGAACCGGTGACCTGCTGATTGCGAACGGACAACACGGGTGTGGGCTTCGGGCTTGATGTTGCGACGGTTTCCCCGTTTTTATTGTCAAAACAGCGACGTTGCGTCATTCCACTAATTCTGGCGAATCCGCCAAGTCTTGTCCTTTTCGACGATTTCCAGCACGAATCTAGCACACGCGGTTGGGTGGTTCCTGGCGTGGCGACGCCATTCCTCGAAGGCGCGTGATTGACCGCGACGCTTTTGTCGGCGCCCCTCGTTACTGATCCTTGCAAAACCCGCCCGGTGATGCTAAAAACGATCTCTCATCCCGTCCGTGCCCCGAGGGCCCCTTGGGTGGAACCTCACGATTTACCGGGTGATTCTCAGCAGTACCGGACCCTCCTGGAGGTCTCCGAGTCGATCTGCGCGCACCGCGACCTGAAGGCGCTCCTGCAAGAGCTGTCCAAGCGGCTGCGTTCGCTGGCTCGATTTGAATTCATCGGGCTGCATCTGCACGATCCCGCGCGCAATGTCATGCAGACGCTCTACCTTGGGACCGGGGAGGGCGAGAGTATTCATGATTTGGCGCTGCCGATGGAGGACTCGGCGAGCGCACGGGTGTTTCTCACCCAGCAGCCGATGGTGGTGCGATGTCGCGAGGACATTGCGCACTTGCCGGCGGTGCTGAAGGTCATTGATAAGGTCGGATCAGAGTCGTTCTGCATCTTCCCGCTCACGACTGCCATGCGGCGTCTGGGCGCTGTGGGGTTCGGGAGGAAGGGCCGCAGCACGTTCGGCGAGACCGAGTTGGAGTTCTTGCAGCAGGTGGCCAAGCTGGTGTCGATGGCAGTGGACAATGCACTCAATTTCGAGAGCGCCCTTGCGGCGCAACGGCAACTGACGCGCGAGCGGGATCGCCAGCGGTTGTTGTTGGAGGTGAACAACGCGCTGACCACGCACCTGGATTTGCGCGAGGTGTTGCACGCTATCTCGGCCTGTCTCAGGCGGGCCATGCCGCACGACCTTTCCGGGTTCACGCTCTATGATTCCTCGACGGGTCAGTTGCTGGCCCATGCCATGGACTTCCCTCAGAATCAGGACTTTGTCGCGATGGGCCATCCCATTCCTATTGACGGGACCCCTGAGGGCTTGGCGTTTACGTCTCGCAAGCCCGTGCTGATCAAAAAGCTCGACCTCGCGCAGTTCACCGCGCCGATCATGAAACGCGCGGCGGCCGAGGGTCTCAAATCGGGCTGCACGGTTCCCCTGATCTCGCGGGGGCGCGCATTGGGCACGCTGACCGTGGTCAGTCTGCGCGAGAACGCGTTCAGCGAGGACGATGCAGAGTTACTCGCCGGAATCGGCGCGCAGGTCGCGATCGCGGTGGAAAACGGCTTGGCGTATCGCGAGATCGCGGAGTTGAAAGACAAACTGAGCAAGGAAAAACTCTACCTTGAAGACGAAATCCGCACACAATACAACTTCGAAGAGATCATCGGTGACAGTCCGGTGCTGAAGAAGGTCTTGAAGCAGGTCGAAACCGTGGCCCCTACGGACTCCACGGTGTTGATCCGGGGCGAGACCGGCGCGGGCAAGGAGCTGATTGCACGGGGGATCCACAATTTGAGCCGGCGGCGCGAGCGGACCTTCGTGAAGATGAATTGCGCCGCGATTCCCACCGGGCTGCTGGAAAGCGAGTTGTTCGGACATGAGCGGGGCGCGTTCACCGGCGCGATCGCGCAGAAGATCGGGCGGTTCGAGCTGGCGCACCAGGGGACCTTGTTCCTGGACGAGGTGGGGGACATTCCGCTGGAACTGCAGTCCAAGCTGCTGCGGGTGCTGCAGGAGCAGGAGTTCGAGCGCCTGGGAAGCACCCGGACCATCAAGGTCAACATCCGGCTGGTCGCGGCCACGAACCGGGATTTGGAGCAGATGGTCGCTGACAAGCAATTCCGCAGCGACCTGTACTACCGCCTGAATGTCTTTCCCATCACCGTGCCGTCTCTGCGGGAGCGCAGCCAGGACATCCCGGTGCTGGTTCGTTACTTCACCCAGAAGTACGCGCGGCGCATGGACAAGCGGATCGGCGCGATCCCGGCGGAGGCCTTGACCGCGTTGTCGAGGTATCACTGGCCCGGCAATATCCGGGAACTCGAGAACCTGATCGAACGCTCGGTGATTCTTTCGTCGGGCTTGGACCTGCAGGTGCCGCTCGGGGAGTTGAAAGTCCGCCCCGTTGCTTCGGTATCAGTTGATGGCGATGGTGCCGGGACCCTGGAGGCAGCGGAACGCAAGCACATCCTGCGTGCCCTGAAGGAAACCGATTGGATCCTCGGTGGAAAATCTGGTGCTGCAGCGAAACTCGGAATGAAGCGGACCACGCTGCAATCGCGGATGAAGAAACTGGGTATCTCCAAGAACGCCTAGCACTTCCCCCTTCACACGACCCTCATCAGTGCCGCTCCCTCGGCACAGTGCCGATATAGCGGCACGTGCCCGTCGGCACTGCCTTTCAATGCGAATCCGCTGTAAGGACTAAGATCACATAACTCTCTTGTCATTTCCGTCACTTCCGCGATCTCATCCGCGTTACCGAGCGCCTGGCATGATCGTCGCTATAGCTGAGGGCAAGACCATTTACCAAAGGAGACGACGTTGAACGATCAAACGATTTCCCGGAATTCGATCCCGAGCATGTTTCGGTCGATCGCGATGCTGATTTTCTCCTTGGGCGTGTTCATGCACGCCGGTTCCCTGGTGGTAGGCCGCGAGCCGTTCGCGCATGGCGTCATGGTGCCTGCGCTGGACGTTGCGTTCGGCGTGCTCGTGGCAGTCGGCGCGATCCTCGGGCTGCTGGCTTGGCGTCGGTACACCGGCGGACGCGCTCTGCGGTGGGTGTATGGCTTCGCGATGTTCATGCTGTTGATCAGTGTTCCGATCCATCTCAAGACGCTCTTCACGTGGAATACCGACTACCTGCTCGCGTTTCCGCTGTGGTACAGCGCGATCGAAGTGCCAATGTTCGTGGGTCTGGTGTACGCCATGGGTCGGTTGCAGTTCGATCACCGTGACGGATAGCCGGCTGAGAAAGCGAGGGAGCATGACCATGAAAATTACCAGTCGCAAGGTGGCCAAGGCCACGGTGATCGAGGCTTCGGGCAAGCTGATGGGGCCGTGGGTCAAGGAACTCGATCAATGCTGGCGTGCGGCCAACGGGTCCCAGGTTCTGGTGGATTTGACCGGCGTGACGTTTATCGATGACGCGGGGACCGACCTGTTGCGCACCATGCACCGGGAAGGCGTCGAGTTCGTGGCCGAGGGGTGTTTCATCGAGGGCATTGTGGATGAGATCAGACACGCCGAGCAGCAGAGGAGAACGCGATGAGGACCGTCGTGTGGTTCGCGGTCATTGCCGCGACGGTGATGACGCTCGGTTGCAAGCGGGAGGCGGCCGAGTCCCATCATGAGGATGTGCGGCCGGTGCGCGCGGTCACGATCGGGCAGACCGGCGGCACGGTGGGCGCCACCTACTCCGGAGAGATCCGCGCCCGGTACGAGAGCAAGCTGGGATTTCGCAACGGGGGCAAGGTGGTCGAGCGCCTAGTGGAGGTGGGCACGCGCGTCCGCCAGGGCGAGGCGCTGCTGCGGCAGGACCCCGAGGACGTGGCGCTCAACGTGGTGTCCGCGACCGCCGAGGTCGAGGCGGCCCGCAGTCGCGTGACCCAGAACCGAGTGGATCTGGAGCGCAGCAAGCAGCTCTTTGCCAAGCGCTTCGTGTCCCAGGCGGAAGTGGATCGCGACCAGCTCGCGTTGGACGAGGCCGAGTCGCAGCTCAAGGCCGCGGAAGCCCAGTTGAAGATGGCTGCCAACCGCCACGCGTACGCGACACTGGCCGCGGATATGGCCGGCGTGGTCACCGCGATCAACGTTGAGGTCGGCCAGGTGGTGGCCGCGGGCCAGGCCGTGCTGACCATCGCGGCGCACGGGGAGCGGGAGGTGGTCATCAGCATTCCGGAGGCTCGCGTTGACGAGCTCCGCAACGCCAAGAAGATGACGGTGTCGCTGTGGGCAAACCCGGGCAAGACGTACCACGGCAGACTGCGCGAGCTGGCGCCGGACACCGACGAAGTGACCCGCACCTACGCGGCGCGGGTCACGGTGCTGGATCCGGACGCGAGTCTATTGCTGGGCATGACCGCCTCGGTACACGTGCCGGATGTGCAGGGCAGCACCGCAGTGCGGCTCCCCATGACCGCGGTGTACGACAACAAGGGCAAACCATTGGTCTGGGTGGTCGACCCGCAGACCTCGCAGGCGACCCAGCGCTTCGTCACGCTCGCGGCCGCTGAGAAGGACACCATCCTCATCAGCGAAGGCCTCAAGGACGGCGAAATCGTGGTGACCGCGGGCGTCAACATGCTGCACGAGGGCCAGAAGGTCAGGGTCGTGGACGCGCCTCCAGTGCCGGTTGGGGGGGCCACGCCATGAGCCAGATGAATCTGTCCGAATGGGCGCTCAAGCACCAGCAGATGATCGTATTCCTGTTGGTCGTGCTGAGCGTCGCGGGGTTCTTCGGGTACCAACGGCTCGGCCAGAAGGAAGATCCCGAATTCACGATCAAGGCGATGGTCGTGCAGACCAACTGGCCCGGAGCGTCGGCAAAAGAGGTCGCGGACCAGGTCACGGACAAGCTCGAGAAGAAGCTGCAGGAGATAGCGGAGATCGACTACACCAAGAGCTATTCCCGTCCGGGCGAATCCCAGATCACCGTCAACCTCCGGGAGGACACGCCGGCCAAGATCGTCCCGGACGTCTGGTACCAGGTCCGGAAAAAACTCGGCGATATTCAGCACACCTTGCCGCAGGGCGTCCGAGGTCCCTTCTTCAACGACGAGTTCGGCGATACCTACGGCAACCTCTACGCCATCACCGGCGACGGGTTCTCGTACCCGGAGATGGAAGACGCGGCCGATGCCACCCGCAACGAGTTCCTTCGCCTCGCCGACGTGAGTAAGGTGGTGTACGTGGGCGAGCAGGCCGAAAAGATCTACGTAGAGGCTTCGAACGCCAAGCTCGCGTCGCTTGGTCTCGACCCGCAACTGATCGTCGACACCTTGCGCGCGACCAACACTGTGGAGCCAACTGGGATCGTGCAGACCAGCGCCGAACGCGTGCACCTGCGGGTCACCGGCGAGTTCACGTCGGTGGACAGTATCCGCGAAGTCGGGATTCGCGCAGGGGACCGGGTGTTCCGGCTCGGCGACATCGCGGAAGTCACCCGCGGGGTGATCGACCCGCCCACGTTCAAGATGCGGCACAACGGGCAGGAGGCGATCGGGCTCGCGGTGAGCATGCGCAAGGGCGGCGACGTGATTCGGTTGGGCGAGCAGCTCTCCGCCACGGTCCAGCGTGTTCAAGCCACCCTGCCGGTGGGTCTCGAGATCCACGCGGTGTCGGACCAACCCAAAGTCGTCAAAGAGTCGGTGCACGAATTCACCAAGAGTCTGGCCGAGGCGGTCGCGATCGTGCTGGCGGTGAGCTTCTTCTCGCTCGGCATGCGTACGGGCCTGGTCGTGGCATTGTGCATTCCCTTGGTCTTGGCGGTCACGTTCCTGGCGATGTATTTCCTGGGCATCGAATTGCAGCGAATTTCGCTCGGTGCGCTGATCATCGCGCTGGGTCTGTTGGTGGACGACGCGATCATCGCGGTGGAGATGATGGCGCTGAAGCTGGAACAAGGGTGGGACCGGTTTCGGGCCGCCACGTACGCGTACACGGCCACCGCGTTCCCCATGCTGACCGGTACCCTGATCACAGCGGCCGGCTTTCTACCGATCGGCTTTGCCAAGTCTGGCGCTGGAGAGTACACCTTCTCGATCTTTCAGGTAGTGGGGATCTCGCTGATCCTCTCGTGGATCGTGGCCGTGCTGTTCACCCCGTACCTTGGATTTAAATTGCTGCCGACTCATCACGGCGGCGAGGTGGATGAAGATGCCGTGTATCAGCGTGGGTTCTACGCCAAGTTCCGGGCTGTGGTGGACGCGTGCCTGGTGCACCGCAGGCTGGTAATCACGGTCACAGTGGCCCTGTTCATCGGCGCGTTGGCCCTGTTTTCCACGGTGCCCAAGCAATTCTTTCCCGCGTCGAACCGGCTCGAATTAATGGTGGACCTGTGGCTGCCCGAGGCCGCGACGTTCGCGGCCACCGAACGCGAGGTCAAAGCGCTCGAGGCCAAACTCGCGGGCGATCCCGACGTGGCCGCGGTGACCGCGTACGTGGGCGGGGGCAGCCCGCGGTTCTATCTGCCGTTGGACGTGCAGACGCCGAACATCCAGCTCGGGCAGGTGATGGTGATGACCAGGGACCAGGAGGCGCGGGAACGCGTGCTGGCGAAGCTCCAGACCTGGTTCGAGAACGACTTCCCCATGGTGCGCGGCCGGGCCAACCGGCTCGAGAACGGACCGCCGGTCGGGTACCCCGTGCAGTTCCGGATCTCGGGTCCGGACGAGCAGGTCGAGCCGATCGCGCAGCAGGTGGCCGCGATCATGCGCGACGATCCGCACATCCGGCGCGTCAACATGGATTGGGGCGAACGGCTCAAGACCATGCGCGTGGACATTGATCAGGACAAGGCCCGCGCGCTCGGCATCACCTCGCGCGACGTGGCGTTCGGGTTGCAGGCCTCGCAGTCGGGTCTGACCATCACCGAGTATCGCGAACGCGACAAGGGGATCGACGTGGTGGCGAGGGTGACCGCCGGAGACCGGACCGACTTGAACTATCTCAAAGACGCCAAGCTGTATCTACGCGAGGGCCAATCCGTCGCGCTCTCCCAGATCGGACGTTTGTCTCTGGACAATGAGGCGAGTGTGATCTGGCGGCGCAACCGGGTCCCGACCGTCACGGTGCGGGCCGACATTGTGGGCGCCGAAGCGCCCGACGTGACCGCGGCCTTGAAGCCCAAGCTGGACGCGTTGGCGAAGACCCTGCCGCTGGGCTACACCATCGAGATAGGCGGGGCGCAGGAATCCAGCGCGAAGGCCCAGGCTTCGATTTTCGCGGGGATGCCGCTGATGATCGTGCTGGTGCTGTTCGTGCTGATGCTGCAACTGCAGAACATCAAGAAGATGATCCTGGTGCTGCTGACCGCGCCGCTGGGCATGATCGGCGTGTCCGCTATCCTGGCGACGTTTCAGATTCCCTTCGGGTTCGTGGCGTTGCTGGGGGTGATCGCGCTCTTCGGGATGATCATCCGCAACGCCGTGATCCTGGTGGTGCAGATCGATCACGCGCTCGAACACGGTGCGGCCTTGTGGGACGCGATCGTGGAGTCCGCGGTGCATCGGTTCCGGCCCATCATGCTGACCGCGTTGGCCGCGATTCTGGCCATGGTTCCGCTGACCCGTTCGACCTTCTGGGGGCCCATGGCGTGGGCGATCATGGGCGGGCTGTTGGTGGCCACGCTGCTGACGCTCTTGTTCCTCCCCGCGCTCTACGCGAGTTGGTACAACGCCAAGAAACCCACGCACGCCGCATCACCCGAAGGAGCCTTGCGATGAGCATCCGAATCGTATCGACGACGGCCATGGCCACGGCGTGGCTGGTCGCGTGCGGGCCCGCGCACGCGATCGATTTGATGGGCTCGTACCAGCGCGCGCTCGGCGTCGATCCGAGTTTTCTCGCGGCCAAGGAGGCGCGCGAAGCTGGTCGCGAGCAGGCGGTGCAGGGCCGCGCATTGCTCCTGCCTAATATCACCGCCTCCGGGGACGCTACGTGGAGACAGGTCGAGACGGAAAGCGATCTCGCCGCGCAGTTCGGGAGCGTGCTCCCGGCGGAGAGCGCCGGCAACCTCTACGGCTATTCCGTGACGCTGAAGCAACCGCTCTATCGCGCCGAAGCCTTCGCGACCAACCAGCAGTTCAAGGGGCGTTCGGAGCTGGCCGAGGTCTCGTACCGCGACGCTCAGCAAGCCGTGATCTTGCGCGTGGCGAGGGCCTATTTCGGAGTGCTGCTGGCGCAGGACACCGTGCGGCTGACCGCGGCGCAGAAGGCCGCGACCAAGGAGCAACTCGACACCGCGCAGGCGCGGTTCGACGCGGGACGCGCCAGGATCACGGACGTGCGCGACGCGCAAGCTCGCTACGACGCGATCCTGGCCTCCGAGATCGCGGCCGAAAGCGAGCTCGTGCTTCGCCGGGCCGAATACGAGGAGGTGACCGGCCAGGCGGCCGACGGCTTGGCCGAGGTGCGTCCCGAGGTCGCGCCGTTGCCCGCGGAGCCGGCCGATCTCGCGGTCTGGCAGGCCGAGGGTCTCGATGGGAGCCCGCAGGTGCGGGCCAAGCAGCAACAACTCGCGATCGCCGCCGCCGAGGTCGACAAGTACCGGTTCCTGAGCCGGCCCACGCTCGATCTGATCGGCAGCTACAGTGACAGCCGGCATTCCGGCGATCTGTCGCCCGTTGTGGCGCCCGATCGCAACCAGTCGACCTCGGTCGTGGTCCAGGTCAGCGTGCCGTTGTTTCAGGGCGGATCCATCAATTCCCAGTTGCGCGAAGCCCGTGCCAAACAACGCGAGGCGACCCAGGACCTCGACGCGGCCAAGCGGGACGCGCGTCTTCAGGTCCGAGAAGCGTTTCTAGCCGTGAGCACCGGCGTCGCCCAGGTCAAGGCCCTGGAACAGGCGCTGGAGTCGGCGAAGACGTCGGTGGACGCCGCGGCCATCGGCCTCGATGTCGGCGTGCGTACCACGCTGGACGTGCTGGACGCCCAGCAGCGTTACTACGCGACCCAGCGCGATCTGGCCCGGGCCCGGTACGACTATCTGCTGGGGCGCCTGCAACTGCCAGCGGCCATCGGGCAACTGACCGAGAACGAAGTGATGGCCGTGAATGCGTATCTGTTGGATGAGCCGGTAGACTAGGGCCCGAACTGCATCGGTTCCGAAAGAAGGTCGCCATGAGTGAACAAGCCACCGGCCCCTCTCTTTACGCCACAGCCGTATCTCTGGTATATTTGCGCCTCCATTTCCACCTTCGGCTGGACGCCTGACTTCTCTCCATGGTGTCGCGGGCCGAACGATCCTGCGACAACGGCGCGGGCCTTGAACACTGTCGGTCCGATCCTGATCCTCGCGCCGCGCGACTAAAGCATCAGACCTGGACGTACGGGATTCCCGAGCTTCTCGAAATGAGAGCGCTCGATGGTACCTGCCCGGTTGTCCGGAGCTTTCGGGCCTCGATCCTGGCCTGCTCCGTGCGCACGATCTAAGCTGCCTTTCGCCCCAAGTGCCGAGGGATGAATGGCTGACCATTCAGACCAACACGGCGAGGTCTCCTTCTCGCTGCCACAACCGTTCCCCTCGGTGTCCTTCCCCGCGCGTTTGAGATATCACGTATCTCAACAGATAACGTCTGTATCTGTTCAGATACGGCGCGAAGCCCAGCCTTCCTTATCGACCAATAATCGGTCACTCCTTTCAAGCACTTATGTAGGCTCGCACCATGGAGCCTCCTGGTATAGGAGTTGCTGAAGAGGTGCGGCATGAGGGTCGACTTCGTCATCTGTTGCCAACGGCCAAGAAGATCCCCCGTTGAAGAGGAGCCTGATCACGCATGGAATCGTTGAAGACAAAAATCCTGGTGGTCGACGATGATCCCGACATCCGGAAGATTCTCCAGGATCGTCTGGAGGCCTTGCGATACCTGGTGGTGACCGCAGAAAACGGACGCAAGGCTCTGGAAAAGCTTCCTCAAGAGGAACCTGACCTGATGTTCCTTGATCTGCAGATGCCGGGGATGGATGGCATCGAAGTCTTGAGGAAGCTCAAGGATCACGCCGATCTCCCGATCATCATCATCACCGCCTTCGGAACCATCGAGAAGGCCGTGGAGGCGATGAAGGAAGGGGCGTTTGATTTCATCACCAAACCGTTCTCCCCCGATCATCTCGAGATCGTCATCAAGAAAGCCCTCGAGCGCACCGCTTTGAAGGAAGAGAATCGGTACCTCCAGGGGGCAGTGAATTCGACGTTCCCTGAAATCGTGGGCACGAGTCCAAGGCTGAAGGCGGCGATTCAGGTGGCCCAGCAGGTCGCCGCCACCTCGTCGACCGTCCTGCTGCTGGGGGAAAGCGGGACCGGGAAGGAAATTTTCGCGCGATGGATCCACCGCTGGAGCCCGCGAGCCAAGAGACCCTTCGTGGTGGTCAATTGTGTGGCCCTGAGAGATGAACTCCTGGAGAGCGAGCTGTTCGGGCACGAGAAAGGGGCGTTCACCGGTGCCCATCAGATGAAGCAAGGGAAACTGGAGATCGCCAACGGAGGCACCGTGTTCTTGGATGAGATCGGCGATTTCAAACCGGACCTGCAAGCCAAGCTGCTCAGGGTGATCCAGGAACGCGAGTTTGAGCGGGTCGGAGGGACCAGACGAATTAGCGTCGATATCCGGATTATCGCGGCGACCAATCGTGATCTCCAGGAGGAGGTTCAGGAAGGTCGGTTTCGGGAAGACCTGTTTTTCCGCTTGAATGTCGTCACGATCTCGCTCCCGCCGCTGCGTGAGAAGAAAGAAGATATACCACTGTTGGCTGATTTCTTCCTTCGCCGAGCGTGCCACAGCGTGAAGAAGCCGCTCATGAAGATTTCCGCGGAGGCCGTGGAGCACCTCATGCGTTACCACTGGCCCGGCAATGTGAGAGAACTGGGAAACCTCATCGAACGTGCCGTGGTCCTGGCCAGAGGGGCTGAGATCACGCCGGAAGATCTTCCGCTTCTTCGAGCCCCGACCTCGAGCGACGAGAGCTTTCTGAGTAAACCGTACCACGACGCGGTTCGCCAGGCTCAGCGGGACGTGATCCGGCATGCGTTGCAGAGCAGCGGAGGCAACCAGGCGAAGGCTGCGGAGCTCCTGGGGCTTCAGCGGACATACCTCGCGCGATTGATCAAGAAGTTGCAGGTCAGGTGAAAGGATTCCGTAGGGGAGGCACATGCTGCATTGGTTCGGAGCGAAGAGGATGAGCGTTCCTGAAAAGATCTCACTGGACGTGACGGCCGGCATGGTGGGGACGTCAAAGGAAGAACGCTATCGCAGGCTGACGGAAGAAGCGTTGCGGGAGAAAGAGGAACGGTTCCGGCAGGTGACCGAGAATATCGAGGAGGTCTTCTGGATGTCCTCGATCGACAAGACGCAGATGATCTACATCAGTCCCGGGTACGAGACGATCTGGGGGCGTACGTGCGCGAGTCTCTACGAACAGCCGACTTCATGGATGGATGCCATACATCCGGATGACAGAGACCGGGTCAGGCGCGCCGCGGTCGAAAAGCAGGTGCGTGGCGAGTACAACGAGGAATACCGGATCGTGAGTGGTGATGGCTCCGTTCGATGGATACGCGACCGTGCGTTCCCTGTTCGCGACGAGCGCGGGGAAATTTATCGCATCGTCGGGGTCGCCGCGGACATCACCGACTACAAACGAGTGGAACAGGCGATGCAGCAGGCCAACCGGGAACTCGCCGAACTCAATCGGACTCTCGAGGAGCGGGTTCGGGAGAGAACGAACGAACTCGAGGCGGTGATTCGCCAGGTCAACAACGAAAAGGAAAAGACGGATCGGATTATCAATGAGATCGCGGACGGCGTGATCGTTCTGGATGTGACCGGGAACGTCTTGGTGATCAACCCTGCGGCGCGGACACTGTTGGGAAATGCACGGCAAGCCGGCGATGCCGATTCGTCGGAGGTCGTTCTTATCCCGCATCTCCTGGAGCTCTTCCAGGACCCTGCCGAGGCGGCTGCGAAGGAACTCGAAGTCTATGATCCTCGCCTCGCGGCCCAACGAGTACTCAAGGCAACGGCCGTCCCCCTGAAGGATGAGCGAGGCGTTCTTATCGGGAAAGTCGCCGTCTTCCATGACATCACCCAGTTCAAAGAGGTGGATCGGCTGAAATCCGAGTTTATCTCCCAAGTTTCTCACGAGTTGCGGACACCACTGACCTCCATCAAGGGATACATCGATAATCTGCGAGACGGAGTGGCAGGAGCCTTAAAGGAAAAGCAACAGCACTACCTGGACCGAATGGCCAAGAACGCGGATCACCTGGTCCGTCTGATCAACGACCTCCTCGATGTCTCGCGGATCGAGTCGGGGAACATGCCGCTGAACCTGACATCCCTTTCCCTCCGAGATCTGGTGGCAGAGGTCATCAACAGCCTTCGGCCCATCGCCGCCGAGAAGCGGCTGCAGGTCACTGTCAAAGAGGTCGAGGCGGGGAGCCGGGTTCGGGCAGATTACGCCAAAATCGAGCAGATCATCTCAAATCTCCTGGACAATGCGATCAAGTTCACTCCTGCGGGCGGTCGGATCACGATCACCATGCAGCACGAAGGGAAGTTCCTGAAAACCTCGATCCGGGACACCGGAATCGGGATTCCGCCGGACAAACGGTCGAAAATCTTTGACCGCTTTTATCGAGTCGTGCAGGAGTCGCCCTCAAAGGTCAATGGGACCGGGTTGGGCCTTTACATCGCGAAGAACCTGATCGAGATGCACGGAGGTCGGATCTGGGTCACCAGCGAAGTCGGGAAGGGGAGCGAGTTCTCGTTCATCCTTCCCGCCATCGTCAAAAACATGTAACGGCCCATCAGTTCATACCGAGGATGCAGTGACGACTCGTCTGTGCAAGGCAGTGAGCCTGGGAGTGCTTACGGGCGTGTTGGGGCTTACGGCAAGCCTGCTGCCTTTCGGCTATGACCTCGAAGAGGGTATCGGTCTCGGTTTGCTGTTCAAGTTGAGGGGTGAGAGGCCGGCCCCGCCGGACGTGGTCGTGATCGCCGTGGATCGGGCGTCGGCCAATGAGCTGAATCTGCCTCCCGACCCCAAGCAATGGGGGCGCTCCTATCACGCACGCTTGACCCAGAAGTTGGCCGACGAGGGCGCGAGCGTGATTGCGTTTGACCTCATGTTCGACGAGGCGCGATCGGCCGCCGAGGATCGCGCCTTTGCCGAGGCCATCCGAGCGGCGCGCAACGTGGTGCTCCTCGGATATTTGGAACGAGAGACGATTGCTCTTGCGGGACGGTCCGGGCGCGTCACCGGTGGACTGACCGTCGATCGCATGAGGCCGCCGGCTCCGGCCCTCGCACGGGAAGCAGCGTCCGTCGCTCCCTTGCCCTTACCCAAGGTGCCGGTCACGGTCAGTCAGTTTTGGACCTTCAGTGAAGGCGCCGGGGGCCTCCCGACGCTGCCGGTCACCGCATTCCAGCTGTTCGCCCTGCAGGCCTACGATGACTTGGTCGGAGTGTTGCAGAAGGCTTTGGAGCACCCGAGGATCGCTGAGGCCGGGGAAAATGTGATCCGCGGAGCCGCGATCACCGAGGCCCAAAGACTCGTGAATTTTAAACGGGAAGATTTTGAAGCTCCCGGAGCGGTCTATGGGCTAATCCGAAGCCTGCGAGCGGTCCTGGGAAACAGCCCAGTATTCGCCGAGATCATGCTGCGGGAGCTTGAGAACCCTATGGGGCCGGCCGGCGATGATGGGGGGGCGAAGATCCTCAAGCCGCTCCTCAACATGTACCTGGGCGGCAATAGCCGCTACCTGAATTTCTACGGCCCTCCTCGCACCATCACCACGGTGCCGTACTTTCAAGCACTCCGGCTTCCTCAACCGGTCGTCGTGAATGGCCGGGAGGTGGATTTCAGGGGCAAGACCGTCTTCATCGGGGCATCGGATCTCTACCCATACCAGCAAGGAGACACGTACCGAACCGTCTTTTCGCAGCCGAATGGACTGGATCTCAGCGGGGTCGAGATCGGGGCGACGGCCTTCGCAAACCTGCTGGAAGACTTTCCGGTGCGGCCGATCGACTTCCGAGCCGCCCTGCTCACGATCCTGCTGTTCGGCATTGCCGTGGGATCGCTCTGTTTGTTACTCCGCCCACTCCTTGCGTTGGTGTGCAGCGTGGGCTTGATCGCGGCCTGTATGGGCATCGCCTACTACCTCTTCAAGATGGCGGGTGTCTGGGTTCCGGTGATCATTCCGCTTGGTATTCAGGCGCCGTTCGCGTTGGTGGCGGCGGTGTCCTGGAAGTACTTCGACACCAGGAAGCTCGAGGCCGCCCACAAACAGTTACAGGAAGTCGACCGGCTCAAGTCCATGTTCCTCTCCCACGTGTCGCACGAGCTGAAGACGCCGCTCACCTCGATCAAGGGATTCGTCGACAACATGCTGGATGGAGTCCTCGGGGAGCCGCCGCCAAAGTGTGGGGCCCACCGGGAACCAGATCCGGAGGAGTGTCTGGACTGCAAGACGTATGAGGTCTATCTCAAGAAACAGCAAGACTACCTGAGTCGGATCAGAGCCAACACCGACCGCCTCAGCCGCATGATCACGAACCTCTTGGACCTCTCGCGGATCGAGTCCGGGACCCACCGGCTGGACCGCGTGCCGCTCCGTCTCTTTGATCTGGTAGTGGAGGTCGTGGAGCAGTTCCGTCCCATGGCCACCTGTAAAGGGATGACCTTGGAAATGGTTTGTCCCGATCCCACGATTCGGGCGCTGGCCGATCCCGATAAGTTCATCCAGGTGCTGACCAACCTGGTGGACAATGCCATCAAATATACGCCGCCAGGAGGAAAGGTCACAGTCACGATGATGCGTCGCGACCCTGAGCACGTGTTGATCACGGTCACGGATACCGGAGAAGGGATTCGGGCCGAAGCCATGCCGAAATTGTTCGAGCCCTTTTACCAGGCAAGCCAACAGCCCGGGACCCGCGCAAAGGGCCTGGGGCTGGGGCTCTCCATCGTCAAGACGCTGGTGGAGCTCCATGGCGGCACGATCACGGTGACCAGCGAGGTCGGGAAAGGCAGCGAGTTCTGCATTCTCATGCCGGTGCTCGCGCAGAAAGACACCTAGCCAGTGCTGCCGGAGAAGAAGCGGATTCTGCTTGCGGACGACGATCCAGACGTCTTGCTGGGCATCCGGGATCGTCTTGAATCGTTCGGGTTTCAGGTCACCGCGGTCTCCAACGGACGCGAGGCGGTGGAGGCGATGACCCTGGGAGGGTACGCCATGGTGATCATGGACGTCACGATGCCTGAGATGGACGGCATCGAGGCCCTGAGGATGATCCGGCTGCGACACCCGGCAACGCCGGTCCTCGTCATCACGTCCAATGTCGAGAACGCCGTAACCGCACTGGTCGAGGGGGCACACGCGTACCTCCTCAAGCCGATCGACCACGAACGCCTGAGAGCCACGGTGGACCGCCTGGTCCGGGAGGACTCATGACGAGACAACGGTTTGTCCTGGTCTTGGTGCTCGGCTTGGCAATCGGGTTGCCCCTGAGTGCCGCAGCGGCCACCGAGTGCCCGGAATGGTCGGCCAAGATCGTGTCGATCGAAGGGCGCGTGGAAGCGTTGCGCACGGGCGACGCGACCTGGCAGGCCGTGACGCTCAACGATACCTATTGCCCCGATGATCGGGTGCGAACGCTGGAGAACAGCCGCGCCGCGATCCAACTGCAGAACGAAACCATCATCCGTCTTGATCAGAACACCACGGTCCGGTTCTCAGGCCTGGATCCGCAAAGTCCGACCTTGCTCGAACTCATACGCGGAAGCGCGTTCTTCTTGAGCCGATTTCCGCGGACATTGACCATCGAGACCCCGTTTGTGAACGCGGCCAGCGGTGGCACCGAATTCCACATCGAGGTGAACGAGGAGGATCAAACCACCACCATCACGGTGATCGAAGGGCAGATGAACGTGACCAATGAATCCGGAAGCACGGTGGTTACGGCCGGTCAAGCCGCGGTGGCCAAAGCCGGCCAAGCCCCGGTGCTTCGTGTGGTGGTCCGCGCCAGAGACGCGATCCAATGGGCGTTGTACTACCCGCCGGTCTTGAGCCTGCGGGAGCTTCGCCTGGGCGCAACCGAAGGCCTGCTGGAGACGGACTGGCGCGCGATGGTCCAGCGCTCCGTCGAGGCGTACAGAGAGAACGACGTGGCGAAAGCCTTCTCCGCAATCGAAGGCGCACCAGAGGACATTGCTGATGCTGGATTCTACACCTATCGCGCTTCGCTCTCGCTCTCGGTCGGCCGGGTGGACCAGGCCCGAGCCGACATTGACAAAGCGCTAGGACTCGCCCCGCGCGATGGCCTGGCGCTCGCCCTGCAATCGATCATCGCCGTGGTGCAGAACGAGCCGGACCAGGCGCTGAAATTGGCAACCGAGGCTACCCAGGCTGCGCCGGATTCCGTGAGCGTGCGTATCGCGCTCTCCTACGCCCAGCAGGCCAACTTCAACCTGACTGAGGCACTGGCGGCTGCGAAAGAAGCAGTAAAGCTTGATCCCGAGGCATCCTTGGCGTGGGCGAGACTGGCCGAACTGTGGATGGGCCAGGGTGACCTGGACGAGGCGCTGGACGCCGCCAAGAAGGCCGAAGCGTTAAATCCGCGGGAGGTGCGCATTCAAACGGTTCTGGGATTTGCGTATCTTACCCAAATCAAAATCGACGCAGCCAGGAACGCCTTTCAGAAAGCCATTGCCCTCAACTCCGCAGATCCGTTGCCAAGACTGGGCCTCGGACTGGCCAGGATCCGTAAGGGAGATCTTGAACAGGGTCGTAAAGAGATCGAGATCGCCGCCACACTCGATCCCAACAACGCGTTGATTCGCAGCTACCTGGGCAAGGCCTACTACGAAGAGAAACGCGATCCCCAGGCTGCGATCCAATTGGACATGGGCAAAGAACTGGATCCCATGGACCCAACGCCATATCTCTACGACGCGATTCGCAAGCAGACCATTAACCGCCCGGTGGAGGCGCTGCACGACCTGCAGGAATCAATCAAACTCAACGACAACCGCGCGGTCTACCGGTCACAGTTACTGTTGGACAAGGATCTCTCGTCCCGCAGTGTGAGCCAGGCGCGAATCGCGGAGGATCTCGGATTCGGGCAACTCGCCCTGTCAGAGGGGTGGAAATCGGTGAACACCGACCCGACGAACTACTCCGCCCACCGCTTCCTCGCCGACTCCTACGCCGCCCTTCCCAACTCCGAAATCGCCAGACAGAGCGCGCTACTTCAGAGCCAACTCCTGCAACCGCTTAATAGCAATCCGATTCAGCCGAGCCTCAGCGACGATTCGGCCCTCTCGCCGGGTACCGGCCCTGCTAACCCCTCGTTCAACGAATACACACAGCTCTTCGACCGGAACCGGGCGCAGCTCCTCGCCTCCGGGATCGTCGGCAATCAGGATACCTGGGGAGAGGAGCTCGTCGCCACTGGCCTCTATGATCAGTACTCCGTGAGCCTTGGTCAGTTCCGTTATAGAACACAGGGATTCCGGGAAAACGCAGACATTGATCAACAGATCTACAATGGCTTCATTCAGGTTGCCTTGACTACGAAGCTTAGTATTCAAGGTGAAGCTCGTGTCAATGATAGCAACAACGGTTATCTTGCCATGAGCTTTGATCCTGATCTTTATTCACCGACGCGTGTGACGGACACAAGAACTGAAACGTATCGGTTAGGTCTCCACTACAGCCCCTCATCGAAATCCGATTTCATCGTTTCCGGCGTGTACCAGAAGTCCGAGGTGAATCTGACTGATCAGACTCTTATCCTCGCTCCCCCCGATTTCGGGTCAATGGATGCGTCTTCAAGCACGGGGCGGACCGTTGAAGGCCAGTATCTTCTCCACCTCGCACGGCTTAGTCTTATAGCAGGCGGGGGGTACTACACGGAGCCCACAAGCGCCGAGTTCAACGCGATTGATTCCAGTACACTTCCCCCAACGATTTTCGCATCATCTCAGAACACTCAGAAGCGTCATTCCAATGTTTACCTCTATTCACTCATTCATCTTCCGACGCATCTGACCCTCGCATTAGGAGGAAGCGTTGACCGGCTTCGGCTTGATGTTCAAGCTGATTTCGGCGGCTATGAACTCCAGCCGGAGCAATTCAACCCCAAACTGGGAGTGACATGGGATCTGACAGGGTCGAACACGCTACGCCTCGCGTATTTCCGCACGATGAAACGAACACACGTCTCAGATCAAACCATCGAACCAACCCAAGTAGCTGGCTTTCAGCAGTTCTTCCAGGATTCTAACGACGGTACCGAATCCGCAGAATACGGAGTTGGCATCGATCAGCGGTTCTCTTCCGACCTCTATGGAGGGATAGAGTACACCAGACGAGATTTGGATCTTCCCCTCCCAACCTTTTCTACGCCACCCACCGTCGACTACCAGCACGAGAGCATAAAAAGAGGCCGTGCGTATCTCTACTGGAGTCCTCACGTCCAAACGACGGCCACCGCGGAATACTTCTACGATAAGATGAGCGGCGACCTGTCCTTTTTTACATCCGAAGTAACAACTCATCGGATTCCCCTGGGGCTCAATTTCCATCACCCCCGAGGATTCTTTGCAAAGGTGATGGCTTCCTATGTGAACCAGGACGGAGAGTTTATAGATCCCACAACTTTCGGTTTTGAACCTGGTAAGAGTGAATTCTGGATCTGGGATGTGTCAATTGGCTACCGTCTACCTAGACGGCTCGGGATCATCACCATAGGTGCCGAAAACCTTTTTGATCGACAATTCCTGTACGAGGACGTGGGGAATCCCCTGACGAATCCAGATCAGGCTCCGCAAATTCAACCAGCGAGATTCATTTTTGCAAAGGTGACGCTAGCATTCTAACTGCAAAAGAGGGAGGTGCACAAATGGATGGCTAAGCTAGGAAACTAGTGTCCATGCGTGACAACACCGCCTAACAACTCCAACCAGTGGGAGGCTCTAAATGACCGCACAGAGAGAGCATGGGAGAGAACGAAAGGGACCGCCGAGTTACGCACACAGACACTCATGTCAACCGGACTGTCCTCCTGGTTTTCACGCTGTAGAGTATTGTGGGCAGTGGGTATGTATGCCTGACGACGACAGGGGAGACCCACCGGGTTGCCAGCCAGGTTATCACCCCGAGTGGAAGCCAGGATATGGTTGGGTATGCGTGCCCAACTGACCTGCATGGGCCAAATGATAGCCAGAAGGTCTGTGAGGCGCCATGGTTGGGTCCAGGACGAGAACGGGCCGATGTGCAAGCTGCTCTATCGAGATAGATGTGATCGTGACTGTGACCCAACAAAGTCTGAGTGAAGTGAGGCCACCTGCCGAGGTAATCACAACACTCGGTGGGTGGTCGCACCCTCTACGAGGCCGCGGATATGGTGGCAAGGAAAGCTCGCACAGGTGGATCAGGTAGCGCGACCTGAGGGACAGTACGGGCCACCTATGGCGCATCGTCGGGTCCAGGAGGGAGGACCTGCAGATGAAGAAACTGCTGCTTTGTCGAGAAAGATGTGATCGCGACCTCTCACGAGGCACCTCGGCGGTGGGAACATGAGCGCCGTGCGTTTGCAGGGGCTGAGAGGTTCGGAGAGTTTCCTCGCGGGGGGCGTGCTTTGTGTGGGAATAGTCGTAGCTGGGGCGGTGTTAGCAAGTACTCCACAGGGAGCGCCCCTACTGTGGCATCCGTCCGAAGTGGCGGGCGACGCGCCGCGATTACCCGAGACCATCCGAATACGTCCAATTACGCTTGATCTCACCCAGCTAACGTCGGCCAAGAACGCCCAATTCACACTCCTGCTACCTGACGGCATGTCACTGACCGTCGTTAAGGCAGGCGAGGAGCGCGTGGGAGAGCGCGGCTTCGTATGGCGTGGCAAGGTGGTAGGCGATCCTGACAGCTTTGTGACTTTCTCGGTTGTTAACGAATCGGTGCTGGGCACTGTCATCACTTCGACAGGGAAGTTCTACCGGCTGCGTAGTGGCAAAGGCGGCGTTCGGTTCGTCGAGGAGGTCGATCCAGCCAAAGTCCCCCGTCCTAGGCTCGATCCGACGCCGCGGGCGATGGGCAGACGCGACGATTTCCAAGCGAAGCCTGTTTCTCAGTGCGCTGACGGGCGGCAGATCGACGTTCTGGTCCTTTATACTCGGGCTGCAAAGGTGGGTGCCTGCAGCGCTGCAGGCGTGTCCTCCAGTGCCTGCGGACCTGACGAAATCGAGAATACTGTGACCATGGCAGTCGGAGAGGCCATTACGTCCTACGGCGAAAGCGATATCGACCTGGGAATTAACTTGCTCCCTATCATGCAGATCGATGGGACGTACACGGAATCTAACAGTCTCCAAACGGACAAGGATAACCTCAAAGGAGGCGCTATCACGGTCAATGGCACGAGCATTCCAATTCTCCGCAATCAGAGCCACTATGCAGCCGACGCGGTGGTGCTCATTGTTGAAAACGGCAACGATAGTCAAGGCAAGGCCGACCAAATGAATGAAATCCAATGCTCCCAAGGGGACCCACAATGCGCACAAGGAGATGTGCAAAGCTGGCATGTCATACCAAGCCATGATAAATATGCTGCCGTTGTTGTACGCGAATGGGCAACCAGTATCCAGCTCGGTCACCTATTCGCTCACGAGCTGGGGCACGTCTTGGGAGCGCGTCACGAGTGGGGCAACGCTACCGAATCACTTGTGCCAACCGCTACCTTCACCCCCACTAACCATGCTGGAACCTACAACCATGGGCATGGCGAACCACCATCAGGAGCCAACACTGGCTGGTACACGATGATGGCTAGTGGTGTGATAGATACAACGCCCACCACGTATTGCCCGGCAGCCTGTATCCACGTGCCGATTTGGTCGAATCCGAACAAAACGTACGGAGGGGTTCCGACCGGCCGTGCGACTGGCGCGAAGCCGGAGAACAACGCGAAGAGGCTCAATGAGTCTGGCCCCCTGGTGGCCGATTACTTCTGTCATATCACTCGGCCGGACCCAAATCCACCAATCATCTCCAAGGTGGCCGTCGTGAACATCCAATTCAATTCGGCCGACATCACCTGGATAACCAATAAGGCGTCCAATTCCCGAGTCGAGTACGGACCGACTCCAGCGTACGGGTCGTCCACAATGCTGGATCCGGCCTTGGTGACAAGCCACAGCGTCTCACTCTCCGGTCTATCCGCCTCCACCACCTACCATTACCGGGTTAAGAGCGTCGATGTGGGCGGTAGATGGTCCGTCTCTGGCGGCTACAGCTTCACAACTTCACCTCACGGCCGGCCGGTCGAGAAGCCACCATCTCCGCCGGGCTCAATGCGAGTGCAATGAATATGACCAAAAGGGGCAGGAAGGGAGACGTCCCCTTTTATATGCTCTTCCCGTTTTCTATGCTTCTACATTCGCAAGCACCTGCTGCGGTGACGGAGCCCGCCCGTACCTGAATCTCGATCGCACGGCGTCGGAATCCAATGCTCTAGACCTCGGCCACAGCCGCGCGCGGAGTGTATCTCATCGGACTCCTCGGTTATCCGTACAGATAGCACTTGCATCAGAGTGAGCCGCTTCTCTTCAGCGTTCTAAGGCACGCCTCCGAACCGTAGCCCCTCATAAGTCTCGACTCTGCAAGCATTTCGGGCCGACCACGCACGGTCACCTTCAGCGCGCGTCTCCTTGGCACGCATGCTGCTACTTCATTTCATCGTCGTAAGTTGAACGAGTTGAGCAGGGGAGGTGAGGGGCATGAACCGTGTGGACATTCAAATGGCGTTGGCCCAGTTGCTGTTCGCTGGGATGGGTGCGGCGTTTCTGGTTGGGGTTTTGATAGTTGGTTGAACGCTCTCGACGGACGTTCGTCGAGAAAGGAGTGAAGAACATGAACGCACAAACTTCTATGAGCGCGATGTTGGTGGCTGGGCTGCTCTTGGTGTTCGGGGCCGTGGCGAGTCCTGGGGCCGAAGCTGCGGATACGGTGGTGATGCACGCGGGATGGGGAGAGTTTGCGCCGCAGGTGACGACGATCGAGGTGGGTGAGCGCGTCACGTGGGTGAATGACAGTCGCATGGACGACATCTTTGTCACCGCGGCCCGGCCGGCGGCGGGGCACGCGATCGGGTGGCAGGCGGTCCTTGAGATGAACGCGGTGGTCCATCCTGGTAGCACCTACACGCATCGGTTTAAGGAGCCCGGAGCCTACTATTACTACTGTGCTGGCCACAGGGATATGTGGGGGATCGTCATCGTGGAAGAGTAGGTCCCTCTCGCGCGAGGCGATGCCCTGAGACGGGTGAAATCAGAGGATCAGGCTACTTACCGGGAAGGAGCGTACGATGCAGTCCACTAATGGAGCGGCGACACGCGATGCTGTGCACCGGGCTGAAGGGACTCCGAGTCGCGGCACCCTATCGGCTGTTTCGCTCAGCCCCAAGATCCGGCGCGTTGTGTTGCATCTTGCGCAATGTTTCTTGCAGCCCATCTCGCTTCGTCAGGCCTCGGCGGTGGTCGATATTCATCCCGATTACTTGAGCCGCCGATTTAAACGCGAGACCGGGATCGGGCTCCACGATTACCTCTTGACGTTGCGCCTCCAGCGCGCAACCGCTCTGCTTGTGAAGACAACGAAAAGCATCAAAGAAATCAGCGCCGAAGCCGGCTTCCGGGATCCGCAGGTGTTTTCCAAAGCATTCAAGCGGCGGATGGGCTGCCCGCCCACCGTCTACCGGGATCGCAATTTTCTGTTTTCCGGAATCCCGGCAGCCCAGCTTGCCGACAGCTTTCAGGCAAATAGATCCGGTAGCGCGCCCTCTCTCAATTGAACTGAACGGCTTCGTTTTCGTTCCGGCCCAAGGTGCGGTCGTTTGCAGGTCGCACCTTGGCCGCGGTGACCTCGACGCCAGCACGCAACCTGTATCTGATCGGATTCGCCCTGTTATCCATCGAGATACCGTTTTGGGGGTCCCAAGGTCTTTTGTTTCGATGCACTTTGACGCCGCACTCGAGGTAGTCCATCGATAAGTGCTTGTCGTGTCGGTCATTTTGATCTGACCGACCCCAACGATCTCTAGCGGAAGCCGTTCCGGCACGTTTGCTGCAGCTGTTTTGGCAACAAGAAGGGACCAAGACCTCCAATCCTCGCGGGCCAGTGACGAAGGAAACTGTCTGATGTACGGCTGTCCGGACGTGATGAAATTGATGCACGCTTTCCTTGACGGCGAACTCGACGCCACGGAAACAGGCCGGGTCCAGGCTCATTTGCAGGAGTGCATGTATTGTCGCGACGCGTTCGCCTCAGAGCGCTCGTTTCTCAAACTGCTCAAGTCCCACACGCCTGAGATTTCCGCGCCGACTCGGCCCCAAACAGACTCGAGGCTCGCCGCTCTTTCGCGGCGGTCCAAGGTGCGGTCGCTCCAGATCCGGACGTTCGGATGCTGTGCGTTCACCCTTGACGGCCGCCCGATTCCCGACGATGCGTGGCATGGGCCACACACCAAACGCCTGCTGTTGATCCTGGTTTCGTTTGGGCGAGGCAGTCTGGTGCCGCGTGACGAGCTGATTGACTTGTTGCGTGCCTCGGGAGAACCGGATCCGGAGCCGGTGGATTTCTATCGCGTCCTCCACCAGCTCCAAGCCGTGCTCGGTCGCCCCTGCGACAGTGGATCCGTCTTCATCCGTCTCCAGCGCGGCAGGTTCCTCTTGGACCCGGAGTACTGTGCCGTGGACTGCTGGCGGTTCGAAGAGACGGTCTCTTCCG
Organism: Nitrospirota bacterium; assembly: GCA_040757335.1. Taxonomy (NCBI): domain Bacteria; kingdom Pseudomonadati; phylum Nitrospirota; species Nitrospirota bacterium. Next base: position 25,723 of record JBFLXB010000008.1, read on the forward strand.
CGAAACGGTACGCCGCTTACGGACAGGGAGAGGAAACTCGCCGCTTTCTGACTGAAGCGCGGGCGCTGTACCGGGGGCCCTTTTTACCGGCGATACGCGAACGATGGGCGGAGCTCAAGCGGTATGGATTGGAACGCCAAATCGTGTGGATCGAATCCCGAGCAGACCGGGCACCTGACCGAGAGTGACATCATGGCTGTGAATTCGGATCTGTCGAATCAGCCTGCGGGCTAGGGCTCAGACTGCACTGGTTCCGAAAGCAGGTCGCCATGAGCGAACAAGCCACCGCGATGTCGATCTCCGTGGCGTTTCGTGGAATCGGCAGGGGCACTTTCTCGCTCGGCGTCCTGATGCACGGAGGGCGGCTCGTCGTAGGCCGGGAGCCGTTCGTGCGCAAGGTCATACCACTCGACGTGGCGGTCGGCCTGGGGTACGCGATGGGCCGACTGTGGTTCGACGGCGCTAGCGCGATTCATCCCTTGGGCCCGAGACGTCAAGGTAGTGCTGCTTGCCCTGCCGCGCCGTAATAATGAACCGCTGGCCGTGTCCGCCCACCCCCACGGTCCAGCAGCGGGTCGCGCCACCCATGGGGGAGTGGCGCGACCCGTATCTCCCTCGGGGACTACTTCTTTCGCTGGGAGGAGAAACCCGCAGCGTACTGCGGTCGTACGTGAGGATTTCCAACGACGGAGAACGCAGCAGACGGCCTTTCTCGGCAGCCGGCTGGGCTTTGAGCACATCCTCGACCGTGCAGACGTGATCCTTAGAGAAAGTGAAGGCGACGGTGCCCTCTGAGGGGCCCTGCTGGTAATTAACAAGTATCTTTCGAACGTCACAGTGAATGAGTTTTTTTTGCGCCTTTGCCTCTCTCGCGGTACGGGAAAATGACCATGAGCCGTGACCTGCTGACAATACTCAGCAAGTCATCAGGCTTCTAAGTCTTTGAAATGGTGGAGGGTACCGGGATCGAACCGGTGACCTGCTGATTGCGAAGAATGTTGAGAGGCAACCTGAGCCGAACGATGACGAAGTAACCCACAGTAAACTCGATGAAAATGAGTAATGCCATGTTCGGCTGATAGGGCCTGATGTTGGATGGTTTGGTAGCAAGGCGGTAGCAATCTATCCCGGAAAGATTGTCCGGCCTCCGCATGATCGCTTACGAATTTCCTATTGGTCTTCCTGAGCTCGTCGGCTCACGCGCACGAAATAAAAATCTCCTCCAAGGAGGCGGACGAATCGGCCGCCTCCTACTCCTATAATGAGGCGTTGGCTGCCCCAAACACTGGAAGAATCCACTGAGGCACAGCACAGAGGTGCCTCAATTTTCTCCTCCACCTTTTTGTTGGCTGTCGCACACTTGTGTTCGACAATTCCTTCCGGTGATGGCTTGGGAGGCGGTTTCCAAGCTGCTTTCATTCGGCACGCTGTTTGCTTCGGTTGGTGATCAGACAAGGAGTTGCGATGTGTGTCGGGAGGGATTGCGGAGAATGCCAGGTCAAGAAGCAGTTGGATCGGGATGGGTTTGTCGGGACCTGTAGCGTCATTGTGGTCTGCCGGATCATGGAGAGTATCGGGGAAGTCAAATACGGTTCGGTGGAGATCAAGATACAGGATTCAAAAGTCGTTCAAATCGATGTCTTGGAGAAGAGGCGCCTAACGGAAAACGGGTAGAGCGGTTGTCGTAACCATAGGGCAGTTCGAATCGGCTGACCAGTGAACTGGAGGCCGGAAGGTGCAGGGTTCCCTTCCGGCCTCTTTTTTTATTCAGAACCCCTCAACGAAAGGAGCAGGTGATGCGTCAGATCGCGTTCTACGGAAAAGGCGGAATCGGGAAGTCCACCACCTCGCAGAACACCCTGGCGGCTTTGGCCGAGATGGGGCAGAAGATCCTGATCGTGGGGTGCGACCCCAAAGCCGATTCCACCCGCCTGATCCTGCACGCCAAGGCGCAGGATACGGTGTTGGGCATGGCTGCCGCGGCGGGAAGCGTGGAGGATCTGGAGATTGAAGATGTGATGAAGGTCGGCTACCGGGATATCCGCTGCGTGGAATCGGGCGGCCCCGAGCCGGGGGTCGGCTGCGCGGGCCGAGGGGTGATCACCTCGATCAACTTCCTGGAGGAGAACGGAGCCTATGAGGGAGTGGACTACGTCTCGTACGACGTTCTGGGGGACGTGGTTTGCGGCGGCTTCGCCATGCCGATCCGGGAGAACAAGGCTCAGGAGATCTATATCGTCATGTCGGGCGAGATGATGGCGATGTACGCGGCCAACAACATCTCCAAGGGGATTCTCAAGTACGCCAACTCAGGCGGCGTCCGTCTCGGCGCGCTGGTCTGCAACGAGCGGCAAACCGACAAGGAACTGGAGTTGGCCGAAGCCCTGGCCAAGAGACTGGGGACGACGCTCATTCACTTCGTCCCCCGGGACAATGTGGTGCAGCACGCGGAGCTGCGGCGGATGACGGTCATCGAATACGCCCCCGAAAGCAAGCAGGCCGATGAGTATCGATCGCTGGCCAAGAAGATTCACGCGAATGCCGGCAAGGGGATCATTCCCACGCCGATCACGATGGACGAACTGGAAGAGATGCTGATGGAGCACGGGATCATGAAGAAGGTGGACGAGTCGATCGTGGGGAAGACCGCGTCCGAGGAGCAGCTCTGCGCCACGGCATAGGGCACGCGTTCCGCCGTCAGACGCGGCGATCGGAAGTTCAAAAGGAGAGGTTCGCCCATGAGTATGTCCATCGAAGAAGGCAAGCAACTGATCAAGGATGTTCTGGAGGTCTATCCCGAGAAGACCCGAAAGAAGCGGGAGAAGCATCTCGGAGTCTTCGACGAGAGCCAGGCCCAGAAGGGCGAGTGCAGCGTCAAGTCGAACGTCAAATCCCTCCCCGGGGTCATGACCATCCGCGGCTGCGCCTACGCCGGCTCGAAAGGGGTGGTGTGGGGGCCGATCAAAGACATGATCCACATCAGCCACGGCCCGGTGGGGTGCGGCCAGTACTCGTGGGCCTCACGGCGCAACTACTACATCGGGACCACCGGCGTGGATACCTTTGTGACGATGCAATTCACCTCCGATTTTCAGGAGCGCGACATTGTGTTCGGCGGGGACAAGAAGCTGGAGAAGATCATCGACGAGATCGAGCAGCTCTTCCCGCTGAATAAGGGGATCACCATCCAGTCGGAGTGCCCCATCGGCCTGATCGGCGACGACATCGAAGCCGTGTCCAAGAAGAAGTCCAAGGAGCACGACGGCAAGACGATCGTCCCGGTCCGGTGCGAAGGGTTCCGTGGGGTGAGCCAGTCGCTGGGGCACCACATCGCCAACGACTCGATCCGGGACTGGGTCTTCCCCCAGGCCGACAAGAAGGCGTTCGAGGGCACGCCGTACGACGTCGCCATCATCGGCGACTACAACATCGGCGGCGACGCCTGGTCTTCCCGGATCCTCCTGGAGGAGATGGGGCTCCGCGTGGTCGCCCAGTGGTCCGGGGACGGCACCATCAACGAGCTGATGAACACCACGAAAGTGAAGCTCAACATCCTCCACTGCTACCGGTCGATGAATTACATCTCGCGCCACATGGAGGAGAAGTACGGCATCCCCTGGGTGGAGTACAACTTCTTCGGTCCCACCAAGATCGAAGAGTCGCTCCGGAAGATCGCCGCCCACTTCGATGACAAGATCAAAGAGGGGGCGGAGAAGGTGATCGCCAAGTACCGCCGCCTGGTCGACGGGGTGATCGAGAAGTACCGGCCGCGCCTTGAAGGGAAGACGGTGATGCTCTTTGTCGGCGGGCTTCGGCCGCGCCACGTGATCGGGGCGTATGAGGACCTGGGGATGAACGTGGTCGGGACCGGGTACGAGTTCGGCCACAACGACGATTACCAGCGGACCTCCCATTACGTGAAGGAAGGCACCGTGATCTACGACGACGTGACCGGCTACGAGTTCGAAAAGTTCGTGGAGAAGATCCAGCCCGATCTGGTCGGTTCCGGCATCAAAGAAAAATACGTCTTCCAGAAAATGGGGGTCCCCTTCCGGCAGATGCACTCCTGGGATTATTCGGGGCCCTACCACGGCTACGACGGGTTCGGCATCTTTGCCCGGGACATGGATATGGCGATCAACAACCCGGTCTGGAAGCTGACCAAGGCGCCGTGGACGGACGCTCAGCGGGAAGGAGTTCGCGCATGAGCCAAAATGCCGACAACATCCTCGACCATGCGAACCTGTTCCGGGAACCGGAATATCTCCAAATGTTCGAGAACAAGAAGCAGCAATTCGAGGACCCCTGCGGCTCGGACGAGCTTGAAAAAATCCGGGAATGGACCAAGACCCCGGAGTACCGGGAGTTGAACTTCAAACGGGAGTCCCTCACGGTCAATCCAGCCAAGGCTTGCCAGCCGTTGGGGGCGGTCTTCTGCACCGTGGGATTTGAGGGGACGCTCCCCTTCGTTCATGGCTCCCAAGGGTGCGTGGCCTATTACCGGAGCCACTTCAGCCGCCACTTCAAGGAGCCCAGCTCGTGCGTCTCCTCCTCCATGACGGAGGACGCGGCGGTCTTCGGCGGGTTGAACAACATGATCGACGGCCTGGCCAACGCCTACGCCATGTATAAACCCAAGATGATCCACGTCTCCACCACCTGCATGGCCGAGGTAATCGGAGACGACCTGAGTTCCTTCATCAAGAGCGCCAAGGCCAAGGGGTCGGTGCCGGAGGAATACGATGTCCCGTTCGCCCACACCCCCGCGTTCGTGGGTTCTCACATCACGGGATACGACAACACGCTCAAGAGCATCCTCCAGCATTTCTGGGAGGGGAAGGAGCGGACTCCTGGCGAAGCGATCAACCTGGTCATGGGCTTCGACGGCTACACCGTGGGGAACATCCGGGAGCTGAAGCGACTGCTGAACCTGATGGGGGTGAAGCACACGATCCTGGCCGACAACAGCGACGTGTGGGACACGCCGGCGGATGGAACGTTCCGGATGTACGACGGGGGCACCACCCTCGAGGAAACGAAGCAGGCCTTGCACGCGAAGGCCACGCTGTCGATGCAGGAGTTCTGCACGGAGAAGGCCATGGAGTACGCGGCCTCCGTGGGTCAGGAAGCCGTGGCACTCAACCTTCCAATGGGCCTCCAGGGGACGGATCGGTTGTTGATGGAGATCGCCCGGATCACGGGTAACCCGGTTCCCTTGGAACTGGAGAAGGAGCGGGGCCGCCTGACGGATGCCATCGCCGACTCGTCGGCCCATATCCATGGCAAGAAGTTTGCGCTCTACGGCGACCCGGATCTCTGTTTGGGGCTCACCGCGTTCCTGTTGGAATTAGGAGCTGAGCCGGTCCACGTCCTGTCCACCAACGGGGGGAAGGCGTGGGAGGAGAAGGTTCAGTCGTTGTTCGACGCGTCGCCTTTCGGCAAGGGGTGTCATGTCTACGCCGGAAAGGACCTCTGGCACATGCGGAGCCTGCTCTTCACCGAGCCGGTCGACTTTCTCATCGGAAACACCTACGGCAAATATTTGGAGCGGGACACCGGGACGCCGCTGATCCGGATCGGGTTCCCGGTCTTCGATCGGCATCACCACCACCGGTACCCGGTCATCGGCTATCAGGGGGCGTTGAACGTCCTGGTCTGGATCCTGGACAAGATCTTCGATGAGTTGGACCGCAATACCAACGTCCCGGCGAAGAGCGACTACAGCTTCGACATCATTCGGTAACCCCCCTCCACTCCCTCCCCCTCAAGGGGGGTAAGGGTGGTGGTGATGAGTATCAAGGAGAGGCCATGCTGGCCCCAAAAGTCGCCGAGGTGTTCAACGAGCCCGGCTGCGAGAAGAACAAGACCAAGTCCGAGAAGGACCGCAAGAAAGGCTGCACCAAGCTGGCGCAGCCCGGCGCCGCGGCAGGCGGCTGCGCCTTTGACGGGGCCAAGATCGCGCTGCAGCCGATCACGGACGCGGCCCACCTGGTCCACGGTCCCATCGCGTGCGAGGGGAATTCCTGGGACAACCGGAGCGCCAAGTCCTCCGGCCCGCTCCTCTACCGCACCGGCTTCACCACCGACATCAATGAGAACGACGTGGTCATGGGCGGCGAGAAGCGGGTTTTCCGGGCGATCAAGGAGATCCTCGAGAAGTACGATCCGCCCGCGGTGTTCGTCTATCAGACCTGTGTCCCGGCCCTGATCGGGGACGACATCGAGGCGGTCTGCAAGGCGGCGAGTCAGAAGTTCGGCCGGCCGATCATCCCGGTGAACTCCCCCGGTTTTGTGGGGGGCAAGAATCTGGGAAACAAGCTGGCGTCGGAAGCGCTGCTCGATCACGTCATCGGAACCATTGAGCCCGACGTGACCACTCCGTACGACATCAACATCATCGGCGAGTACAACCTCTCGGGCGAGCTCTGGCAGGTCAAGCCGCTGCTGGACCGGCTCGGGATTCGGATCCTCTCCTGCATCTCGGGTGATGCCCGTTATCGGGAGATCGCCTGGTCCCACCGCGCCAAGGCCGCGATGATGGTCTGCAGCAAGGCCATGATCAACATTGCCAGGAAGATGGAGGAGCGGTACGGCATCCCTTTCTTCGAGGGATCGTTCTACGGGATCTCGGACATGAGCGATTCGCTGCGGAACATCGCCAGGCTTCTGGTGGAGCGGGGGGCGCCGGCGGACCTCCTGGACCGGACCGAAGAGTTGATCCTGGAGCAGGAAGCCCTTGCGTGGGCCAGGCTGGCGCCCTACAAAGAGCGGCTGAAGGACAAACGGGTTCTGCTTATCACCGGCGGGGTGAAGTCGTGGTCCGTGGTGGCGGCGCTTCAGGAGATCGGGATGGAAGTGGTGGGCACCAGCGTGAAGAAGAGCACGAAAGAAGACAAGGAGCGGATCAAGGAGCTCATGGGCCAGGATGCCCACATGATCGAGAATATGGCCCCCCGGGAGATGTACGCCATGCTGAAAGAATCCCGAGCCGATATCTTGATGGCCGGCGGCCGCTCCCAGTTCGTCGCTCTGAAGGCCAAGGTCCCATTCCTCGATATCAACCAGGAGCGTCATCACGCCTACGCGGGCTACGAGGGCATGGTTGAGCTCGTCGAGGAAATCGATAAGGCCATTCACAGCCCGATCTGGGAGCAGGTGCGAAGACCCGCGCCGTGGGAGTCTCGATGTCCGTCGTAACGAAGTCCCATAAATCCTGCTCGGTCAATCCGCTGAAGATGAGCCAGCCGATCGGCGCGGCATTGGCCTTCCTGGGCCTGGATCGTTGCCTGCCGATCCTCCACGGGTCTCAGGGGTGCACCTCCTTCGGCCTCGTGCTCTTTGTTCGCCACTTCCGTGAATCGATCCCCATGCAGACCACGGCCATGAACGAGGTGACCACCATCCTCGGCGGCGCCGAAAACATCGAGGAAGCCCTGCTGACGCTGTACAAGAAGGCCGATCCGGCCGTTGTCGGTCTCTGCACCACCGGCCTCACCGAGACCAAGGGAGAAGACATCGTAGGGGCGGTGAAGGCATTCCAGAGCAAACACCCCGAGCTGGCCGATCGGACCATCGTGCCGGTCTCGACCCCCGACTTCGTGGGCGCGTTCCAGGACGGATGGGCGAAGGCCGTGACCCGGATCGTGGAGGAGCTGGTTGAGGGAGAGTCCGAGGAGCTGTCGGGACGGGTGAACGTTTTGGCCGGGCCGTACCTCACGCCTGCGGATATCGACGAAATCCGCGAACTCATCAAAGCCTTTGATCTCGCGCCGACCATCTTGCCGGATCTTTCGGGATCGCTGGACGGGTATGTCCCGGATGATTTCAGCCCGACGACCATGGGCGGAACCGGCCTGAACGAGATTCGCGCGATGGGGAATGCCGAGATCACACTGGCCTTGGGGGAGAGCCTGCGTCCGGCCGCGGAGGCGTTGCAGAACAAGTGCGGCGTGCCCTTTGTGGTGTTCGACCGCGTGACCGGACTGGAGGCGACCGACCGGTTGATCGATCTGCTCCATCGCCTGAGCGGCGAGGAGGTCCCGGCCAAATATCGACGTCAGCGGAGCCGGCTGGTGGATGCCATGCTGGACGGGCATTTCTCGTTCGGGAGGAAGAAGATTGCCATCGGGGCGGAGCCGGATCTGCTCTATGCTCTCTCCTCATTGTTTGCCGACATGGGCGCCGAGATTGGCGCGGCCGTGACCACCACGGAGTCGCCGATTCTGGAGAAGATCCCGGCCAGCGAAGTCCTCATCGGAGACCTGGAGGACCTGGAAGAGCGGGCAAAAGGATGTGATTTGTTGGTGACGCATTCCCACGGCCGCCAGGCCGCGGAGCGATTGAAGATCCCTCTGCTTCGCGTTGGGATTCCGATCTTCGATCGCCTGGGCGCCGCCCATCGGCTGAGCGCGGGGTATCAGGGGACGATGAGACTGATCTTCGAGGTGGGGAATATGTGGTTGGCCGATCTCAACGAAAACCATCCCGATACCTGGGCACTCCCACGGCGACCCGAACTACTGGACGTCGCGGCGCCTGCCCTGATCGGTGGAGGAGGGCGCTGACATGAAGGTGGCGTTCGCCACGCAGGATCTGGCCACGGTCAACGCGCACTTCGGCTGGGCTAAGCACATCATGGTCTACGACGTCTCGCCGGACGGGTATCGCCACGTGGAAACCCACAACTTTACCGGCGACCTTCAGGAAGACGGCAACGAAGACAAGCTGGCCCCCAAGATCGCGGCCATCAAAGACTGCGCCATTCTCTATGTGGCCGCGATCGGCGGATCGGGCGCAGCCCGGGTCGTGGCCCAGAAGATTCATCCGGTGAAGGTCAACGAACCTGAGCCGATCACCGAGATCCTGCAGAAGCTCCAAGCGGTCTTGGGTGGGACGCCGCCGCCCTGGCTTCGCAAAGCCATGCAGAAGGGACAGGAACGAGTGTTGGATTTCGAGGAGGCGTGAGATGAGCCAGGAGCAGACGGCTGTTGCCGATCCGATGACGTCGCTGTTCGTGAAGGAACTGGTCAAGCAGTTTCGCGCCCAGGACACCCACGGCGCCTGGGACGGCAAGTCCGACCGGGAACTGCTGGCGCCGTTGATCGTCGACAAGGAAAAGCGAAAGACCCTGCCGATCATCGGCGATCCGGACCCCGAGGTCCTCTGGCGGGTGGAGCTGTTCTACAACGCCGTCGGTCTGGCGATCGAGCGCCGCACCGGGATCATGGTCTCCCCCATCATGAAGATGCACCACGAGGGATTCGGACGGATGGCGCTGACGGCAGGCCGGCTCATCGTGGTGAACAAGCAACTGCGCGACGTGCACCGCTTCGGGTTCGCCAGCCTGGAGAAACTGGCCGAGGAAGGGGGAAAGGCGGTGGCTGCAGGCGCGGAGATGATCGAGAAGTTTCCCGATGTGGCGCGGTACGGATCGTAGGAGAATCCGAGATGGAATACGACCTGACCAAGGAGTTCAACAAGCTCGTGGATGCCGAGGACTATTTGAGATTTTTTGCCATCACCTACGATCCCCGAGTCGTTCACGTGAATCGGCTGCACATTTTGAAGAAATTTGCGCTCTTCAAAAACGAGATCGATCGGGCCAACGAGAATCAGCTCCTTGAAGAGCGTCTCTTTTCCTATCGAGAAGCCATGCGCAAGGCCTATGAGACGTTCCTGACCTCCACGGCCCCCGCGGAGCGGCTCTTCAAGGTCTTTCAACAACCCCCGCCTGGGTTGGTGCAAATCACGATGTCACCGGCGCTTGAGCCGTCGGCCGTCAACGAACCGTGAGGTGAGCTATGGACCTGCCAGTGTTGAACGTCAGTAACAGCGCGGACCCCGCGGGCTGCAAGGCCAAAGCAAGTTGCGGCGACAGCCGCGGACCCGGAGACATGGACCCGGAGACCTGGGAGAAGGTCAAAAACCATCCTTGCTACAGCGAGGAAGCCCACCACCACTACGCCCGGATGCACGTGGCGGTGGCTCCCGCCTGCAACATCCAGTGCCACTACTGCAACCGCAAATACGATTGCGCCAACGAGAGCCGGCCCGGCGTGGTCAGCGAGAAATTGACGCCGGAGGATGCCGCCAAAAAAGTGCTCGCCGTGGCCAGCACCATCCCTCAAATGACGGTCCTGGGGATTGCCGGACCCGGAGATCCCCTGGCCAACCCCGACAAGACCTTCCGCACCTTCGACCTGATCGCCGAGAAGGCGCCGGATATCAAGCTCTGCCTGTCCACCAACGGCTTGGCCCTCCCCGACCACGTGGACCGGATCAAGGCCCTGAAGGTCGATCACGTCACCCTTACCATCAACATGGTCGATCCCGAAGTGGGGGAACGCATCTACCCGTGGGTCTTCTACAAGCATAAACGGTGGACGGGGCGCGACGCTGCCAAGATCTTGAGCGAACGCCAGTTGGAGGGGCTCGATCTGCTGACGTCCAACGGCATTCTGTGCAAGGTCAACTCGGTGATGATCCCGGGTGTCAACGACGACCACCTGGCCGAGGTCAACCAGAAGGTCAAGTCGTTGGGGGCGTTCCTCCACAACATCATGCCGCTGATCTCCGCCCCGGAACACGGGACCCATTATGGCCTCACCGGCCAGAGGGGACCGACCGCCCAGGAGCTCAAGGCGTTACAAGATCGCTGCGAGGGGCAGATGAACATGATGCGCCACTGCCGCCAGTGCCGCGCCGACGCGGTGGGACTCCTGGGAGAGGACCGGAGCAAGGAGTTCACCCTGGAGAAGATCCGGGAGATGGACGTGGAGTACGACCTGGACAAACGGCAGGCCTATCAGACCCAGGTGGAGGCCAAGCGCCTCGAGACGAGGAAGGCCAAGGAGGAGGGGCTGAAGGCCCTGGAGGACGTCACGACGGATCTGAAGATCTTGATCGCCGTCGCGACCAAAGGGCAGGGGATCATCAACGAGCACTTCGGACACGCCCATGAATTTCAGGTGTACGAGCTCAGCGGGGGGGGGAGCAAATTCGTCGGCCACCGGCGCGTGGACATGTATTGCCAGGGGGGATTCGGGGAGGAAGACGCCCTCGACACGGTGATCCGGGCGATCAGCGACTGCGTGGCGGTCTTCGCCTCCAAAATCGGCAATTGTCCCAAGGACACGCTCAAGGCCGCCGGGATCGAGCCGGTCGACCGGTATGCCCACGAGTTCATCGAGAAATCGGCCTTGGCGTACTTCAAGGAGTATGCGGAGAAGGTTCGGCGCGGCGAGGTCGTTCATATCCCCCGAGGGGACGCTGAGATCCGGACCGGAGCCCTCGTGTCGGCCGGCGCGACCGGGGAGGATGCGTAAGTGGCGCTCAAGATCATCACGGACAATTGCACGTCCTGCGACGCCTGTTTGCCGGAGTGCCCCAACGAGGCGATTGTTCAGCGCAAGGGGCTCTACTTCATTGAGTGGGAGAAATGCACGGAGTGCGTCGGCTTCTATGACGATCCTCAGTGCACGGCGGTCTGTCCGATCGACGAGACGTGTATCTTGGACCCCGATCACCAAGAGAGTCGGGAAGAACTGTTGGCCAAGAAGAAGCGGCTGCACGCCGCAGAAGGGGTGGGGTGATGCAGATCACGATTACGGAGCGGGCGGGAACGTTCATCCGCCGGATGATCGCCTTTGGGGGCGGCGAGCCTGGCTCGGGATTTCGGCTGGCGGTGAAACCGGGAGGCTGCGCCGGCCTGAGCTACGACTTCAACATCGAGGCAACACCCCAACCGGGAGACGAGGTGGTGGAGGGGCCGGGTTTCAAGGTCCATGTCCCGGTTGAAAGCCGCCCGTACCTGGAAGGAACCACGGTCGATTTTGTCGAGACGCTGATGCAGTCGGGGCTGACCTTCACGAATCCCAACGCCGGCGCGCAATGCGGCTGCGGCAGTTCATTTTCTCCAACGGGCGAAGCCCCGTCGGTTGGTAAGGAGTGCGGAAAACCGTGATGGTGCAGGAGGAGGAATGGATCGAACGCGTGTATTACGGCGGGGATCTCCCCCGTGAAGCCGAACGGTGTCTTCATCTGGCCGCCCTTTCTTACCGGCAGGAAGAGCTGGCCGAGCGATATCTGTACGAGGCTCTCGGGCTCGCCCCGGACCACATCGCGGTCTACATCGGGATGTACAAGTTCTATTTTTACAAGGGGCGACTTGAAGAGGCGTTGGGATGCGCCCTCCGGTGTCTGGAGAAGGCGACCGTGGAGGGCGGTCTCTCTCCGGATTGGCGGCAGGTGAAACCCTCCGATGCGGCTTTTGACGGCTTCAATACCGCCCCGAGATTTTATCTCTTCACGCTGAAGGCCTATGGCTATATCCAGATGCGGCTGGGGAACTTTGAAGCGGGGAGGGCGGCCATCACGAAGGTGATGGAACTGGATCCGGGGGACAAGATGGGTGGGTCCATCCTGCTGGGCATCCTGGATCGGGTGGGGCAAGAGGATCAATGAGGATCAAGAGACATGGGTGACATCAGCCGAGACAGCGACGTGATTGAAATCGCAACCCCCCCGCGGTTCGATTACGGCCAGAAGGTCCGCTCCAAGCGGATGATCCGCAACGACGGAACCTTTCCCGGCAGAGATGTGGGAGAGGTCCTGGTGAAGAAAGGAGACGAGGGATACGTGGCGAGCATCGGCACGTTCCTCCAGCAGTTCTATATCTATGGGATCTACTTCTACGAGAAGGGATATACGGTCGGCTGTCGGGGCAAAGAGTTGGAACCGACGGATGGGGAGGGCGAAAGACCGAAGGTGCCCGGAGAGGGAGACCATGTCGTCTGATCCATTCGTCGTTGCCGTCAAGCTGGGAGACCTTCCCCCGGAGTCCGGTAAGGTGGTGAAGGTCAACAAGCGCAGTCTCCTCCTAGTCAACAAAGGAGGGAGCGTCGCGGCCTTCTTGAACCGCTGTCCCCACCAGGAGAGCCCCTTCGGCGGGACAGCGTACAAACTCTCGGGATGCGTGGCGGGGACCGTGGTCTGTCCGATGCATGAGTGGGTCTTCGACGTTCCCTCCGGCGAAGCGATCGGCCGGCCCGGAGTCTGCCTGAAGCCTTATCCGGTTCAGATCGCTGGCGACGACGTGCTGGTGGCGGTCGAGTCATGATGAATCCGATCTATCTTGATAACAATGCTACGACCCGGATCGCGCCGGAGGTCCTGGAGGCGATGTTTCCCTACTTGGCGAATGTGTATGGGAATCCGTCGAGTCAACACCTCTTCGGCGAGCCGGTCAAGCGGCGGATCGGGGAAGCTCGATCCGCCGTGGCTGCCCTTCTGGGAGCGAGCCCCACGGAGCTCGTCTTCACCAGTGGGGCAACCGAAAGCAACCATACGGCCATCATGGGTGCCCTTGCCATGAGGCCGGGGCGCCGGGAGATCGTGACCATGTCGGTCGAGCATCCTTCGGTTCTCCGCCTCTTCCGCCGCTTGGGTGAAACGGGATATCGGGTGACGTTCCTTCCCGTCCACTCAGACGGTGCCCCGGATATGGACGTGCTGCAAGAGACGGTCACGGAAGAGACGGCCCTGGTCTCCATGATGTGGGCGAATAACGAGACCGGAGTGGTGTTCCCGGTTACGGAAGCGGTGGGTGTGGCAAAGAACAAAGGAGCCCTGTTTCACACCGATGCGGTCCAGGCCATCGGGAAGATTCCCGTCAATCTGTCAGAAAATCCTGCCGACCTCCTCTCCGTCTCGGGCCACAAGCTTCACGCGCCCAAGGGAATCGGGGTTCTCTTCGTCCGGAAGGGACTCACGCTCCCTCCGCTTTTGTTCGGTCATCAGGAGCGGGGAAGGCGAGGGGGGACCGAAAACGTTCCGGGGATCGTGGGGCTGGGAAAGGCCTGTGAGCTGGCTGCGTTGGGTATGGCGGATGATATGGAACGGGTTCGCGGTTTGAGGGATCGGTTGGAACAGGGGATTCTCCGCGCTGTTCCGACGGCCAGGGTCAACGGGGGCCGCCACGGCCGCGTCCCCAACACCGCCAACCTCTGCTTCGGGACCATGGATGCGGAAGCCATCCTGAGCCGGCTGAACCGGCTGGGGATCGCGGTGTCCGCCGGCTCGGCCTGTTCTTCCGGCGGCACCGAGCCGTCGCACGTGTTGACGGCGATGGGGCTGTCTCGCGAAGAGGCTCTCGCCTCGATCCGATTTTCGTTGAGCCGCTATACGACGATCGAGGAGATCTCCAAAGTCTTGGAGGTGCTGCCGGGGATCATGGAGGAACTGACCGCGATGGATCTGGTCCGGGGCTAACTCAGATGAAAGTGATGATCCGAAAAAATGCAGAGGGCATCCTCTCAGCCTACATGGCGAAAAAGGACCTGGAGGAGCCGATCGTGGCGATGGAGAAGGAGACCCTCTGGGGAGGGGCGGTCACCCTGGCCAACGGGTGGAAGCTGGCGTTGCCGGAGATGGCCCAGGACACCCGGCTGCCGATCACCGTGGAAGCGCGCCGACTATGATCTCCCTGTCAGAACCAGACCTCTCGCCCCTGGAATCGGAGGTAGCGGCGGAGGTGCTCCGATCCATCCGGTTCGGTTCCGGAGCGATGGCGGAGGCTTTCGAGGATGTGTTTTCGGATTATGCCGGTAGGGAGTATGCGGCGTCGGTCAGCAGCGGGACCCTGGCCTTGCTCCTCTGTTTGAAGGGCTACGGAATCGGACCGGGGGACGAGGTCGTGGTCTCGCCATTCTCCTGGCATCAGATCGTCCACGCGGTTTCTTTCGTGGGAGCTGAGGCGGTGTTTGCCGACATCGACTATTGGACGTGCACCCTTGACCCTGCCAAGGCGGAACAGAAGATCACGGCGAAGACCAAAGCCATTCTGGTGGGCAATACCAACGGCCACCCCGCCGACTGGGACGCCTTCCGGGATCTGGCCAGGCGGTATGACCTGCGGCTGATCGAGGATTCCACCGAGGCGATCGGCTCGTTGTACAAAGGGACGCCGGTTGGCCGGTTCGGGGACTGCGCGATCTTCTCCCTCTGCGCGCCGGGTCCGCTGGCCACGGGTGGTTGCGCCGTGGTGGTGACGGACGATGGCGATCTGGACCGGGCCGTCCGGTATGGACGGAGTCGGCGGTTGGAGGACCGGTTCTCCATCGTCGTGACCGGCACGCTCTCCCTGGATGCCGGGGTCAACGATCTCTCGGCGGCGTTGGGGCTGGCGCAACTGAGCCGGCCCGACGAGATCCTGGCGCAACGGAAAGCGGTGGAAGCCTGGTATGCCCGGGAGATGAAATCCTTTGAGGGGATCAAGGACCCCTTTGTCGCTCCGTACGCCACCGAAGTCCACTGGTTTCTCTACATGGTCCACCTGGGAACCCGGTTCAGCCGGAGCAGTCGGGACGCGATCATCGAAGACCTCCTGACCGAAGAGGTCGAGGGGACGGCGTATTGCCAACTGGCGCATCTGCAACGGTTTTATGTGGAACGCGGAAGTCGTAAGGGAGCGTGCGCCATCGCGGAGAAAAATGGGGATCGGGCCATCGTCCTCCCCTTCCATGGACATCTGACGGAGGATCAGGTGGTGTTTATCGTGAAAACCTTGAAGGATGCCTCGCTCAACGTGGGGGCCGGGTCGGCCATCTATTTGTAAGAAGAGGGAGCGATGGACTCAAACCAGATCATGATCCACGTCCGGTTCGCCCCGGACGGCACCGTGAAGGAGATCGGCGAGCGGCCCCCCGGGATCACCGCACAGGAGTGGTTCAACCACCTGAGCCGGAACACGCAGAACTGCTACCAGATCTTTTCCGGAGGGCGGGGGATCTTCCGTTTGACCCGAGAACAGGTGGAGGCATGCAAAGGGCTCTCCGCGGTGAAGGAGCCGGCATGACGACGGGAAGAGACCGGGACATGTTTGAAGAGATTGCCGCCGGTCTTGTGGAGGGAACGATCATTCCCTACCTCGGGCCGGGGGTCTTCCAGACGCAGGCCGGCGTTCCCGTCGGTCCCTCGGAGCTGGCGGACTGGCTCTGTCACAAGATCGCGGTTCCCGGCCGAATCCGAGGGAATCTGACGGCCGTGGCCCAGTACATCGAGAACTTCAAGCACCGGAAGACCCTCACCCATCTGATGAACGAGGCCTTCACTCCGGAGACCGTCCCCGCTCCGGCTCACCGGCTTCTGTCGGCTCTGCCGCGCCTGCGGTTGGTGGTGGACACCTGGTATGACGGGACCACGGCCCTGGCGCTGATGGGTTCCGGTGAACAAGGTCGAACCGTGTGTCAGATCACCGGTGTCAGCCGCTCGGAGCATCCGAACGATTGGGTCCGATATGCCGGCGGTGGCGCCTCCATAGAGGCGGCGGACACCGTGCTCTACAAACCCCACGGGTCGGTGTATCCAGAACCGAATTTTCTCGTTTCCGATGCGGACTACGTCGAAGTGCTGACGGAGATCGATATCCAGACGCCGATTCCACCGGTGGTCCAGCGGCTTCGAACCGGGAGCCACTTCCTGTTTCTGGGATGCCGGTTCAACCAGCAGCTTGACCGAATTTTTGCCCGGCAGATCATGAAGCGCTCCTCCGACCGGCACTGGGCCGTCCTGGATGGGGAGCTGTCCAAGAAGGAGGCCCAGTTCCTGGCCGTCCAGGGCATCCTTCCCATCAGGAAAGAGCTGCAGGAGTTTATCGGCGAGTTGGCCGGACGGTGGCCTGTGGTTAGCCACACCGGAGGGGAGACCGTGTCATGCAAATCGGTGTAGAGGCTGCTCGTGCGGTGGAAAACAAAAGAGTCTTTGTGGTCGAGCCGGATGAGGTCACCCGCGCCGCCCTCCAGTTCATGCTCCACGATGAGAACGAGACGCATGAACTGCGCGACGTGCCGACGGTGTACCTGAAAGGCCGCGAGCACCGACCTGATCTGATTCTTCTGGGATTGTCCATCATCCGCGATCAGGGGGTGCAGGTCCTGGGCGCGCTTAAAGGCGCCTTCCCCGGTGTGAAGATCGTCCTGGTGGTGGATGCCGATGCGATGCCGACGGTCAAAGAGGCGCTCGGAGCCGGTGCGGATGACACCTTGCTCAAACCCTTGCGGGTGGAAGCGGTGAGGGAAACGGTGGATCGCCATCTTGGACGGAACGGGATACCTCACGGCGTGGAATCGAATCCTTTTCGGATTCTTCAATGAAGGGATCAGTCAGATGAGCGCGACGGAAATGGTCACCGGCGTGACGCAGGGCGGAACCGTCTGGATTCCACGGTTTGTCCAGAACATCGACGCCTCAAAGTGCATTGGCTGTGGCCGGTGCTTCAAGGTCTGCGGCCGGGATGTGATGCGGTTGACGCCCGTGGACGAGGACGGGACGTTGATCGTAGTGACGGATGAAGACGAGGAGTTCGAGAAACAGGTGATGACCCTGGCTCATCCCGAGAGCTGCGTCGGATGCGAAGCCTGTTCCCGGGTCTGCCCGAAACAGTGTTACACCCACGGCCCTCTGCCGGCCGTAACAACCTGAGGGGAGCCACATGAAGATGGTCCGCGCAATTGTCCGCCCGGAGAAGGAGCAGGAGGTGGTTCTGGCTTTGGAGGGAGCGGGTTTTCCCGCCGTCACCAAGTCCCACGTCTTCGGGCGGGGTAAGCAGAAAGGGCTCCAGGTGGGGAGCGTTCACTACGATGAGCTTCCCAAGCTGGTCCTCATGATGGTGGTGGAGGATCAGAATGCCGACGAGGTGGTCCAGTTGATTCTCAAGACGGCGAGAACCGGGAACATCGGCGATGGAAAGGTGTTCGTGAGCCCCGTCGAGCGGTCATATACCATCAGGACCGGAAAGCCGGAACTGTAACCATGAAGGAGATCATCGCGATCATTCGACGAGACAAGTTCCCCATGACCAAGCGTGTCCTGGACGAGATCGGCTGTTCCGCCATGACCGTCTACAGCGTGGAGGGGCGAGGCAAACAAAAAGGCCGGTTCTCTGAAATCGATCCTGAGCTGCCGGAACACTACGAAGGCGTCTCGCGGATCATGACCAAACCGACACCGTCGGTGTACGCCCTGGAGCATCAGATCACCAAGCCGGTCCTCTATGTTCCCAAACGAATGCTCAGGATGGTTGTTCCGAATGACAAGGTGGACCCGGTCGTCGAGGCTCTGATCCAGGTAAACCGCACCGGGGCCCACGGGGACGGCAAGGTCTTCGTGACACCGGTGGAGGAGGCCTGGCAGATCAGAACGTCACAAGTCGGCGAGGAGATGTTGCAATGAACGACACGATGACGATCGAGGAGTTGAAGGTACGGGTCAAGCGACTGAACTCGGAGGCGGGGCAATTGAAAATGGACCTGCACGACCTGGCCGAGGACCTTCCCAAGGGGTGGGAGACGATCATGGAGGTCGCGCAAAAGACCCATCAAAAGTACGTCGACCTGATGTCGGCACGGCAACAATTGACGGAAATGGAGAAGCAGGCGAATGGATGAGGCGGTTGGACGGGTCATCGAGGTGCTTGAGGAAATTCGCCCCGAGTTGATCGCGGAGGGTGGAGACGTCAAGGTGGCCGGCTGCGCCGACGGGGTGGTCTACGTGAGCCTCGCCGGCCCGTTCACCGCCTGGTGTCGAACCCGCCGGATGGTGCTCTGGAACATCGAGCAGATGGTGAGGGAACGACTCCCCTGGATCGAGCGGGTCGAGGCGGTCTGCCCGCCGCCGGAAGATCAGGCGTGGTAAGCGCATGGGGTGTGAGGGGAGCATCCGGGATCGGGAGATGAGTGACGGTGTCAGAAACGTGTTCATCGACGACACCACCCTGCGTGATGGGGAGCAGGCGGCCGGAGTCGCCTTCACCATCGACGAGAAGCTGAGGATCGCCAGACTGCTGGATGACTGTGGCGTCGATCAGATCGAGGCCGGAACCCCGGCGATGGGCGGAGAGGAGCAGGAGGCGGTTCGAGCCATCGCTGCGCTGGGTCTTCGGGCCGAGGTCCTCGCGTGGTGCCGGGCCACGCGGTCGGACATCGATGCGGCGCTGGCCTGCGGGGTGAAGTGGGTGCACATCTCCCTTCCGGTCTCCGATCTTCATATCGAGCGCAAGCTCCGGAAGACGCGCGCCTGGGTGCTGGCGCGACTCCGCTGGGCCCTTTCCTACGCCAAGCGACGGGGTCTCACAGTGTCGGTTGGGGCGGAGGACGCCTCCAGAGCCGACTGGACGTTTCTGGTCCAGTACGGTCAAACCGCCGCGGAGTCTGGCGCAGACCGGTTTCGCTACTGTGACACCGTCGGCATCCTGGACCCCTTCGTCACCTACGAGATGATCCGTCTCCTCTCGGATCGCCTGCCCATCCCGATCGAGATTCATACCCATAATGATTTTGGTCTGGCGACCGCCAACGCCTTGGCGGCCGTGAAGGGAGGGGCTGTCGCTGTCAATACCACCGTCAACGGCCTGGGAGAGCGAGCCGGCAACGCCGCCCTGGAAGAGGTCGTCATGGCCCTCAAACATCTTGAGGAAGAGGCACTCTCCCTGAAGACCGAAGCCCTGCTTCCCCTCTGCCAAGAAGTCGCCAGGGCCTCGGGCCGTCCCATCCCGCCCTGGAAGGCCGTGGTGGGACGCTGCATCTTTGCCCACGAGTCGGGGATCCACGCGGATGGCGTTCTGAAGGACCCGCTGACGTATGAGGCTTTTCCGCCGGAGGAGGTGGGGCTTTCGCGAACCCTGGCGGTGGGAAAACACTCGGGATCGCACCTGCTCAAGGAGCGGTTTGATCGGCTGGGGATCCTCCTCTCGAACGAGGAGGCGGGAGCCATGCTCCCGGTCGTCCGCCGTCTGGCCACTCAGAAGAAGCACGTGCTGACGGACAAGGATCTCGTGCAGCTCCGCAAGATGACCTTGTCCAGTTCGAGCGCGGGAGGCAGGCGTGGGTAACATCCTGGACGAGAGAGTGGACCTCCATCCGCTGGAGCGATATCGAAGACAGCTCTCCCTGGACGGGTTCGGCGTGGAAGGTCAGGAGAGGCTGAAGGACTCCACGGCCCTGGTAGCTGGGATAGGGGGGCTCGGCGGGACGGTCGCCCTCTACCTTGCGGCGGCCGGGATCGGCCGGCTGTCATTGGTCCATCATGGGGTCCTCGACCTGCCCGATCTGAACCGCCAGATCCTGATGAGACCGGAGCAGGTCGGCGAAAGCCGTGTGCGCTGCGCGCAGGATGGCCTCAGGAGGTTCAATCCGGAGGTGGGCATCGACGTCCTCGACGGACGGATTTGCGAAGAGAATGTGAGAGACCTCGTAGAGGGGGCAGACATCGTCATCAGTTGTCGGTACAACTTTGAGGAGCGCGAGCTTCTGAACCGGTCGTGCGTCAGATTGGGAACGCCCATGGTCGAGGCAGCCATGTATGGGATGGAGGCGTATCTCACCACCATTCTACCTGGGCGCACCCCCTGCCTGGGCTGCATCTACCAGGAGTTTCCCGATTGGGATCCGATGGCGTTTCCGGTCCTGGGCGCTGTGTCGGGGACCCTCGGCTGTCTGGCGGCCGTTGAGGCGATTAAGGTGCTTACCGGCAGCGGCTCCCCTTTGTGGGGGTGGCTGCTTCACTTTGATCTGTCGGATATGACGTTCAGAAAGCTTCGGGTGGCGCGGCGGCCAGGTTGTTCCGTGTGCGGAGTGGGCGATGGAGGATAATCTCGGCACCGTCCTCATTCCGGGGGTGTTGATGATCGCCGCCCTCTATTCCTCGGTCGGCCACGGTGGCGCCTCGGGCTATTTAGCTCTCTTGGTCCTCGCGGGATTTGCCAGGTCCGAGGTCACCCCGGTCGTGCTCATTCTCAACATCATGGTTGCGGCGACCAGTTTCTTCAACTACTGGAAGGCCGGACATTTTGCTCCCCGTCTGCTGCTCCCCTTTGCCGTAACCGCCATTCCCGCGGCTTTTGCGGGGGGATTGATCACGGTCAGCGACCGGCTCTACGCCGGGCTGCTGGGGGGAACCCTTCTGGTTGCCGCGTTGCGCTTTCTCTTGTTGGCGCGGGTGGTCAGCCCCGCCTTCGTTGCCGGGGCTTCGCCACGATGGTCGCTGGCGTTGCCGGTGGGCGGTGTCCTCGGTGTTCTCTCCGGCGTGGTGGGCGTGGGGGGCGGGATCTTCTTGAGTCCCTTGCTTCTTCTCCTCGGATGGGCCGACGCCAAAAAGACCGCAGCGGTTTCCTCCGCCTTCATCGTCCTCAATTCCCTGAGCGGTCTGGCCGCCCACCTCCTTCGGGGAGCGGCCGTGGACGGCCACCTGTTGGTTCCCCTGACCGCGTGCGTCCTCCTGGGAGGGGCCATCGGCTCCTCGATGGGAGCATGGCGGATTTCCCTGCTCTCTCTACAGCGGCTGCTGGGAACCGTTCTCATGGTGGCGGGACTCAAACTCGCTGGTCTGTTCTGGTAGGCTCATAACGCTTCGCCCGCCCCTGCGTCTCCTCCCGTGGGCAGGAAGGGCCAAGTCTGCGATCTCCGATATCCCGATGTCCGCGACCCCGACCTTGATAACGGCCATCGTATTCTCCGATCACGATTGCTGAGGTGACTGTCAGTCAGCGAAAGGCGGGGCTAGGGACAAATCAAGCGCCGCCAGCCCACTCGTCAGGGGAGGCCT
The DNA here is from genome assembly GCA_040757335.1 of Nitrospirota bacterium. Classification (NCBI taxonomy): domain Bacteria; kingdom Pseudomonadati; phylum Nitrospirota; species Nitrospirota bacterium. The sequence continues at coordinate 47,320 of JBFLXB010000008.1, forward strand.
GTCACAGAGCAAGAAGAATCGAACGCGAAAAACCTGCTGATTCGTCATTGTGTAAAAGTGGTAGCAAACTGGCAGCAAAAAACCAAAAACGGGATTACACCCTCTGGGCGTGCTACGGAAGTGCTGGAAAGAATTTAAAAAAAGATGGTGGAGGGTGCCGGGATCGAACCGGTGACCTATGCTGATTGCGAAGAATGTTGAGGAACAACCTGAGCCGAACGACGACGAGCCAACACCTGGTAAAGTCGATGAAACCGCGTAATGCCATGTTTGCCTGATAGGCCCGATCTTGGATGGTTTGGTAGCAAAGTGGTAGCAGAAAATACCGACAGACGAGCCGGGCCGGGCCCGCGCGAGCAACAACGTGCCGTATAATGTTTACTACGTCAGAGAGCTAAATTCTGGGGCTGTAAATTCTGGGGCTGAATAGGTCCAGATACATGTGAGACAAGATCTGGTAGAAGCGAGGGGCTCAACCCTGAAGCGGGAGGCCTCTGGCGATGCGGGTATTTGGACTGACGTGGCAGTTTCAGCAACGGTTTCCGGAGATCGAGCTCTCGCCCCGGGGGCAGGAGCGGCTGCGGGTGCTGACGTTGTGGCGGGAGACCCGTGATGTCGACGTCGTCTGTCGGACCTTTGGGCTCAGCCGGGCGACCCTGTATCGGTGGGCGCGGCAGTTTGATCCACACGATCCCACGTCGGTGCGGGCGCGCTCCCGCCGACCGCGGCGGGTCCGCCAGGCCACCTGGACTTCTGCGCAGCTCGAGGCGGTCCGGCGCTTGCGGGCGCAATACCCGCGGTGGGGCAAAGCCAAGCTGGCGGTCCTGCTCCAGCGGGCCGGCGACCGGCTCTCGGCATCAACCGTGGGGCGGATGCTGCAGTGGCTCAAAGCGCACGGCCGTCTGGTGGAACCGCGCCGTCACGCCATCTCGGCGCGCAAGCGGCGGCCGCCCCGGCCCTACGCGGTGCGCAAGCCCGCGGACTACCACCCGCAGGCCCCGGGCGATCTGGTCCAGGTCGATACGCTGGATGTGCGGCCCGTCCCGGGGGTGATCCTCAAGCAGTTCACGGCCCGGGACGTGATCTCTCGATGGGATGTCGTGGAAGTGCATGAGCGGGCGACGGCCCGGGTGGCCGCGCAGTTCCTCGACACCCTGCAGGCGCGGCTCCCCGTGCCCGTCCGCGCCATTCAGGTCGATGGCGGCTCGGAGTTCTTCGCGGACTTCGAGGCCGCCTGTCAGCAGCGCCAGATCCGCTTGTTTGCCCTCCCACCGCGCAGTCCCAAGCTCAATGGGAAGGTGGAACGTGCCCAGCGCACCCATACCGAGGAGTTCTACGAGATCACGCCGTGTGCCTGGACGGTGGCGGCCCTCAACCCCGAACTGCGTCGCTGGGAGCACACCTACAACACCATCCGCCCCCACCAAGCGCTCGCCTATCGCACGCCCTTGCAATTCCTCCAGGACCTCGGCATCATGCCGCTCACTCGCCCCTCGTTGTCTCACATGTAGTGGACCAGTACAGGGGCTTGACATGGGCTCGGCGTTGGGAGTATGGTCGCGACTGCTTCGGGTGCCCCCTGAGGGGGCTGAAAAGGGAACCCGGTGGAAGTCCGGGACGGTCCCGCCGCTGTGTACGGGGACGAAACCCCTAGGGTTGCGACATAGGCGACCCGATCAGGCCACTGCTTGAAAGAGCGGGAAGGCCGGGGGAGTAGGATGATCCGTAAGTCAGAAGACCTGCCTGAAGCGTGTTGCCATACACCCCGGATCTGGGTGGACGTGGTGACCTAAATTTTGAGGATCAAGAACCTGGGTGCAATCCTCAATACCCGTATCGGGTGTTGAGGATTTTTTATTTGGCGAGCCTCCCCCGATGCGGACCACGCGGCCGAGGGAAGCGCGATGTACACCGGGCACGGAGGCAATCTCGAAGCGATTCGAGCGCGGTACGGGTGGGAGCCGGCCACCGTCTGTGATTTCAGCGCCAGCCTCAACCCCCTTGGTCCCCCGCCGGTAGTTGACGCCATCCTCCAGGCGACATCCCCACTCGTTGCCGCGTACCCCGATATCGATTGCCGGGCGCTGCGGCGCGGCTTGGCCCGCCTGCACGGTCTCTCGGACGACTCCATCCTGATCGGTAACGGGTCGACCGAGTTCATCTTCCTGCTGCCCCGCGTGTTCCGCCCCCGGACCGTGCTGGTCGACCCGCCGACCTATCGCGATTACGCCGAGGCCGCCGAGGCGGTCGGCGCCGTCGTTGCCGACGGACGCGCGACGGGCTCCTGCGGCGATCTCGCGTTCGTGTGTAATCCCAATAATCCCACGGGGACGGCGCTCGATGCCGATGCGGTGCGTGCTCTTGCCGCCGCCCGACCGTCCACGCTCTTCGTCGTGGATGAAGCCTACGTCGATCTTTCCGACGCGCCCGAGGCTTTTTCGCTCCTGTCCGCGCCTCTGCCCGACAACGTCATTGTCCTGCGCTCGTTCACCAAGACCTACGCCGTGCCGGGCCTGCGCCTGGGCTACGCGGTCGGCGCGCCGGCGCTCATGGCGCGGGTCGAGCGGTTGAAGGAGCCGTGGGCGGTCAACGCGCTCGCGCTGGCGGCGGGACAGGAGCTCCTCGATTGCGCCGACCACGCGCGCGCGGGCGCCGAGTTGATCCGTCGCGCGCGCGCGCGGCTGATCGAACGGCTCGGGGCGCTCCCGGGGTTCCATCCCGCGCCGTCGCGCGCTAATTTCATCCTGATCCGGCTGCCTGACGGCCTGCACGCCGACGCCCTCCGCGATCGCCTGATCGAGGATCGCATCCTGATTCGCAGTTGCGCCGATTTTGATGGCCTCGGTCCCTCGTACATTCGAGTCGCCGTTCGCACCGAAGCGGACAATCGACGGTTGGTCGAGGCGTTCGCCGCGGCGGTCAAGGAGCCGGCATGGGCCTGACGGCGCGCGTGCCGGGCAGTTGCGGCGAACTCGTGCAAGGCATCGTTGACGGCGTGCGGCTGCACGCGTCGTGTCCGGTCGATCGCTACGCGCGGGCGACGTGGCGACCGGGGCCGCGCCGCGCCGGGCATGGGGAGAAAGTGCGGCGGGCGCTCGCCGCCGCGGGCGGATCGCCGGCGTTCCTGGCCGGCCTTGCAATGAGGTCGGACCTCCCCCGCGCGATCGGGATGGCGAGCAGCACGGCCGATATCGGCGCGGCGGTGGGCCTGTGGTTGGCGACGGCGCGCGGAACGGTGGATGCCGGCGCCGTCGCGCGTGCGGCACTGGCGGTGGAACCCACCGACGGCGTGCTGTTCGACGGCATCGTGCTGTTCGACCACCGGCGCGGGAGCGTGCTGGAGCGCTGGGGGTTGCCCCCGCCCATCGAGTTGGTGGCGGTCGAGGTGGGCGGGCCGGTGGACACCCTGGCGTTCAACGAACGGGACACGGCCGCGGTGTCGCGCGAGCAAGCGGGGTCGATCCTGCGCGCGTTCGATCTGGTGCGGCGGGGGCTGGCGCGCGGCGACGCGGCATCGATTGGCCGGGGCGCGACGATCAGCGCGCTCTGCCATCAAAACATTCTACCCAAGCCCGCGCTCGAACCGCTGCTGCGGCTCGCGCTGGAAGAGGGCGGCTATGGGGTGAACGTCGCGCACAGCGGATCGCTCATCGGTCTCCTCCTTCCGCCCGGCGGTTATGACCGCGAGCGGGTGGCGCGGCGTATCGCCGAACTCGTGCCTCACCGCGCGCCCGTCCGCCGGCTGCGCCTGCAGGGCGGCGGCATCGAAGTGGGGGCCGCGTGAGCGCCCCCGGACGCACCGCCCTGGTCCTGGGCGGCACGCGGAGCGGCAAGAGCCGGGTGGCGCTGGAGCTGGGCCGCGCGATGCCGGGCCGCCGCGCCTTTGTCGCCACCTGTCGCGTCCAACCCGGTGACGCGGAGATGACGGCGCGGGTGTCGGCGCACCGCGAGCGGCGGGACGCCTCGTGGGAGACGATTGAAGAGCCGCTGGATCTGGGCGAGCGCGTGGACGCGCTGGCCCGCGAATACGACGTGATCGTGGCGGATTGCCTCACGCTGTGGCTCTCCAATCTGATCGAGCGCGAAGAAGGCGATGCCGGGATTGCCCGCCGCCTCGATCGTCTGACGGCGTCGATCGCCGCGTCGCGCGCCCGCGTCATCGTCGTCAGTAACGAAGTCGGGATGGGCATCGTCCCCCCCACCCACCTGGGGCGGCTGTTCCGGGATTGGCAGGGGCTCGTCAATCAAGCCGTGGCCGAGGCGGTCAACGACGTCTATCTCGTCACCGCGGGGTTGGCGCGGCGGCTCAAACCGATTGGAGTGTCATGACATCACGCAGTATCACCGAGAAAGTCGCGTCCGATCCAATGGTGGCGGACGCGTTGCAAGCGCGGTTGGATCGGCTGACCAAGCCGCTCGGCAGCCTGGGCCGCCTGGAGGAATTGGCGCGCTGGTACGGCGCGGCGCGCGGGACCGCCGCGCCGGTGCTGCGCCGCAAGACCGTTGCGGTCTTCGCGGGCGACCACGGCGTGACCGCCGAGGGGGTGAGCGCCTATCCGTCCGACGTGACCGCGCAGATGGTCTACAACTTCCTGCGCGGCGGCGCGGGCATCAACGTGTTGGCGCGGCACGTCGGCGCGGACGTCGTCGTGGTGGACGTGGGCGTGGCGCACGCGTTTCCGGAGCTGGAGGGCTTGCGCCGCCGGAAGGTTCGCCCCGGCACCGGCAATCTGGCGGTCGGGCCCGCGATGATGCGCGAGGAGGCCGAGGCTGCGGTGGGTGTGGGCGTGGAGCTGGCCGAGGATCTGGCATCGTCGGGTGTGGACGTGATCGGCGTGGGCGAGATGGGAATCGGCAACACCACGCCCAGCAGCGCGATTACCGCGGTGATGACCGGCGCGTCGCCGCGGGACGTGACCGGCCGCGGCACCGGGATCGACGACGCGGTCTGGGCCCGCAAGGTCTCGGTGATCGAGCGCGCGATCGCCGTCAACCGACCCGACGCGAGCGATCCCATGGACGTGTTAACGAAGCTCGGCGGCCTGGAGATCGCGGCGCTGGTCGGGATGATGCTCGGCGCGTCGAACCGGCGCGTGCCGGTCGTGCTCGACGGCTTCATTTCCGGGGCCGCGGCGCTGATCGCCGCGGGCCTGGAACCCTCGCTCGACGGCTATCTCTTGGCGTCGCACCAATCGGTCGAACCGGGACATCGCCTGGCGCTCGATCGGTTGGGGCTCGCGCCGGTGTTGGATTTGGGGCTGCGCCTGGGCGAGGGCACCGGCGCGGCCTTGGCCATCGGGCTGCTCGACGGGGCGGTGAAGATCCTTAACGAGATGGCGACGTTCGGCGAGGCCGGGGTCTCGGAGCGGCGAGGAGCCTGTCCATGAAAGACCATCTGCGGCGTTGTCGGTCGGCGTTGCGTGCTCACGGTTCTCGTAGGGGCGTATTGCAATACGCCCCTACAGGCGCGCAAGGCTCTCCCTCCGCCTGGCATCTGGCCTTCCCTGAACAGGCTCCGGCACTCGACGACTCGGACACAATCCTGACATCGCAATGAGAGCGTTTCTGGCGGCATGGGCGTTTTTGACCGTGGTCCCGCTGGGCCGCCGAGGGCGCGCCGCGGACGAGGGGGCGTTCGGTCGCTCGCTCGCCGCCTTTCCCCTCGTGGGGCTCGCGCTCGGCGCGGCGCTGGCGGTGTTCTCTCTGGCGGCCGTCCGGCTGTTTCCCCCTGCGCTGGTGGCGACACTTGCCGTGCTGCTCTTGGCGTGGCTCTCGGGCGGCCTGCACCTCGACGGCGTGGCGGATACCGCCGACGCATGCGGCTCGCGCTCGCGCGAGGAGGCGTTGCGGATCATGAAGGGCTCGACGATCGGGACCTACGGGAGCCTGGCCTTGTTCTCGGTGCTCGGGCTGAAGATCGCGGCGCTGGCGGCGCTGCCGCCCCGCGCGCTCGCGCCCGCGCTGCTCGCCATGCCGGTGCTGGGGCGCTGGGCCCAGGTCCACGCCACGGTCGGACGGACGTACGCGCGCGAGCAGGGGACCGGCAAGGCATTCGTCGAAGGCGCGACCCGCGCGGTCTGGTGGTGGGCGACGGTGACGACGTGCCTCATCGCGGCCGCGGTCATGGGACCGGCGGGGCTTGCGGCGGTCGCGGTCGTGTGGGCCGCGGTGACCGTGTATGCCCGCCGGGTCACGGCGTGGCTGGGCGGCGTGACCGGCGACACGATCGGCGCCGCGGGCGAGGGCGCGGAAGTGATCGCGGTCCTGACCTGGGCGGCCTTCTTTCACGTGGGAGCCCGTCCATGAGCGGCCATCTGCGGCGTTGTCGCTGCGCGTCCGCTCCTCACGTACGACCCAGTACGCTGCGGTGCGGGCGCTCGCTCCGCCTTGCATCTGACCGCTCCTGAACGGGCTCTAAAGTAGGGGTACCGAAACATGGTCTGGAAAGAGTCAGGAACTCAGACAATTATGATTCAGGGCACCGGTTCGAATGTGGGCAAGAGCCTGATTACGGCCGCGCTGTGCCGGATTTTTCTCCAGGACGGCTATCGCGTCGCGCCGTTCAAGTCGCAGAACATGGCGTTGAACGCGGCGGTCACGCGCGACGGCCTGGAGATGAGCCGCGCCCAGGCGCTCCAGGCCCAAGCCTGCCGGATCGAGCCCGACGCGCGGATGAACCCCATTTTGCTCAAGCCCTCGTCGGAGGACGGCTGCCAGGTGGTCGTGATGGGCAAGGTCCGCGGCACGCTGTCCGCCGACGCGTACCTGGACGCCAAGGCCGAGTTGTTCCCGGTCGTCAAAGACGCATACTCCTCGCTCGCGGCCGAGCACGACGTGATCGTGATCGAGGGCGCCGGGAGTCCGGCCGAGATCAATCTGATGGATCGCGAGATCGTGAACATGCGGGTGGCCGACATGGCCGACGCGCCCGTGCTTCTGGTGGGCGACATCGACTCGGGGGGCGTCTTCGCGGCATTGGTGGGCACGTTGGCGCTCCTGCCGGAGGTGCACGCGGCGCGGGTGAAGGGACTGCTGATCAACAAGTTCCGGGGCCGCCGGTCGCTGCTCGATCCCGGCCTTGACGCGGTGGCGCGCCGCACCGGCCGCCCGGTGTTGGGGGTCATCCCATACCTGGATCACCTGCGCCTGCCCGACGAGGACTCGCTGGCGCTCCGCGGTCACGCGGCCGAGCCCGACTCCGCGTTCTCGGTGACGGTCGCGGTGATCGAGCTCCCGCGCATCAGCAACTTCAACGACGTCGATCCGCTGCGGATCGAGCCGGATGTCCGCGTGCGCTTCGTCCAGCCTGGAGAACGGCTGGGCCGCCCCGAGGTGGTGATCCTTCCCGGCTCCAAGAACGCGGCCGCCGATCTGGCGGCGCTGCGCGCGTGCGGGCTGGCCGAGGAGCTTCGCGCCCACGCCGCGTCGGGGGGCGCCGTGATCGGGCTTTGTGGCGGGCTGCAGATGATGGGCCGGACGATCGAAGACCCCGGCGGAATCGAAAGCGCGCATGGCCGCACCGAGGGCCTGGGGTTGCTGCCCGTGGAGACCGTCCTGGAGGACGCGAAGGTGCTGCGGCGCGTGTCGGGACGTCACCGGTCCACCGGCTGCGCCGTGACCGGTTATGAGATCCATCATGGCCGGAGCCGCCTTTCTGATCCGGGAGGGGTTCGACATGTCGAACCCCTTCTCTTTGATCTTGACGACGGTCGCGCCGAGGGTGTCGCGCGCGGGGCGTGCTGGGGGACATATCTCCACGGGATCTTCGACGGCGACGAATTCCGGCGGGCGCTGATCGACTCGTGGCGGGAGAAGAAGGGGCTGGCGCCGCTGGGGACCGTCCGGGCCCGTTACGACGTGGACGCCGAACTGGATCGGCTGGCGTCGGCGGTGCGGACGGCGGTAGATCTTGAGGTCGTGTACCGGGTCATGGGGCGGTGACCGGCCCGGACCACGTGGAGATCGTCCTCCTTGTCCTCGGCGCGCTGGCGCTCGATGCGGCGCTCGGCGATCCCCGCGAACTGCCGCATCCCGTGCGCGGTTTGGGCCGGATCATCGCGAGCTTGGAGCGCGCGTTGCGCGCGCACTATCCGTCGCGCGAGCGGGCGGCCGGGGTTACGTTGGCGCTCGGAGTGGTCGGGGGGACATTTGGGGCAGCCTGGGGCGTGATCCACCTGGCGGGGCTGATCCATCCATGGGCCGCGCGCGGGACGGAGGTCATGGCGATCTACTGGTCGCTCGCGCCCCGCGATCTGTGGCAGCACGCGGCAAGGGTGTCGGGCGCGCTGGGCCGGGGCGACCTGGCCGAGGCGAAGCGTGGGGTGGCGATGATGGTGGGGAGGGACGTGGAGCCGCTGGACGAGAAGGGCGTGACCCGCGCGACGATCGAGAGCGTGGCCGAGAACACGGTGGACGGCGTGACCGCGCCGCTCTGCTTCGCCCTGCTCGGCGGCGGTCCGCTCGCAATGGCGTACCGCGCGGTCAACACGTTGGACTCGATGGTGGGCTATCGGATCGAGCCCTACGCGCGGATCGGCTGGGCGTCGGCGCGGCTGGACGATCTGGCCAATCTGCTCCCGGCGCGCCTGACGGCGCTGCTCATGCCCATCGCCGGCGGTTTCCTCGGCGGGTCGGCCCGCGGGGGCTGGTCCGCGGCGTGGCGGGACGGGCGCAAACACGACAGCCCCAATTCGGGGTTAACAGAGGCGGCGATGGCGGGGGTGTTGGGGATCGAGCTTGGGGGGCCGCACTGGTACCGAGGGACGTACTATGCATCGCCGACGATCGGGACCGCGAAGCGTCCCGTCGAGCGAGCCGATATCGCACAGGCCTGCCGTGTGATGGCCGCCACGACGGCCATGGTGTTCGTCATCGGCGTCGCGGCGCGACTCTGGATCGGCCCGTGAACGACTTGAACCGCGGTTCGCGCGGCCTGGTCCTCGTGTATACCGGCGACGGCAAAGGGAAGACCACGGCGGCGTTCGGTTTGGCCTTGCGCGCGGCGGGGCGCGGGTTGCGCGTCCACGTCATCCAGTTCATCAAGGGCGAGATGGACACGGGGGAAATCGAGATGATCGCCAAGGCCCTGCCGTCGATCACGGTGGAGCGGGTGGGCAAGGGATTCACCTGGCGCCGCGACGTCGTCCCCACGTTCGAGGATCATGTGGCGGCGGCGCGCGAGGGGCTCGCCCGGGCCCGCGAGGCAGTGACTGCGGGGGACTATCAGGTCGTCATCCTGGACGAGATCAACGTGGCGCTCAAGAAGAAGCTCTTGGAAATAGATGACGTGCTGGATGTGTTGGATCTGCGGCCGAGTGGACTCCATCTGGTGCTGACGGGCCGGGGAGCGCCGGAGGAATTGCTGGAGCGGGCCGATCTGGTGACCGAGATGCGGTGCGTCAAGCATCCGTTTCATCGCGGCATTCCAGCCCAAGTCGGAATCGATAAGTGAGGGAAACTTCCGTGGCGGGCCTGAAATCGAACACGTTTCCTCCGCTCTGGCGGCGCGGCGTCTACGAGGCCATCTACCGGCGGCGCGACATGCGCAAGTTCCTCCCGAGGCCGATTCCGGACAAGCTGCTGCGCCGGGTGTTGCACGCCGCGCACCAGGCCGGTTCGGTGGGGTTGATGCAGCCGTGGAACTTTCTGGTCATCCGCGACCCCGAGGTCAAGCGCCGGATCAAGACCCAGTTCCTGACCGCGAACGAGGCCGCGGCGGCGGTGTACGAGGGCGAGCGTCGCCTGCTCTATCAGCGCCTCACGCTGGAAGCGATCGAGGAGGCGCCGATCAATCTGGCCGTGACCTGCGACCGTTCGCGCCGGGGTCCGCACGTGCTGGGCCGCCACAGCATCCCGGATACGGATCTGTACTCCACCGTCTGCGCCGTCCAGAACCTCTGGCTCGCGGCCCGCGCCGAGGGGATTGGAGTGGGCTGGGTGAGCATTCTGGATCCCGCTGCCGTCGCGCACATCCTGGACATCCCCGACGACGTGGTCCTCGTCGCGTACCTGTGCATGGGGTACGTGACCCGGTTTCCGGACGCGCCCACGCTGGAGACGGCGGGATGGGAGAGCCGCGTGCCGCTGGAGTCGGTGCTGTACTACGACCGCTGGGGCCGGCGCCCGCCCGAGACGGCGGGAGATGTCAACGGCAACCATCGACCGGGAGAAACCATATGATGACCATCAATCCCGCTCTTTTCCTTGTGGGGCACGGCAGCCGCGACGCCGAGGGCAATGAGGAATTCCTGGCAATGGCCGAGCGCCTGAAGGACCGCCGACCGGTGCGCGCCGTGTACTCTGCGTTCGTGGAGTTGGCCGAGCCGTCGATCGCCGACGAGTTGGACCGCTGCGTGCGCGACGGCCATGAGGATGTGGTCGTGCTGCCCCTGCTCTTCTTCGCCGCGGGCCACGCCAAGACCGATGTGCCCCGCGAGATGGTTCGGGCGCGCGAGCGCCATCCCGCCGTGCGATTTCACTACGGACCGCCGCTCGGCATCCATCCCGTGTTGCTGGACGTGGTGGATGAGCGCGTGCAGGCGGTCGAGCGCGGCCTGCCCTCGCGGGACCGCCGCGAGACCGCGATCCTGCTGGTGGGGCGCGGCAGCTCCGACCCCGACGCCAACGGCGACCTGCTGAAGATCGCGCGGCTCTACTGGGAGCACACGCGCTACGGCTGGGTGGAGACCTGCTTCATCGGCGTCACCGAGCCCGATCTGCCCACGGGCCTCGACCGGTGCGTGCGCTTGGGCGCGCGCCGGGTCATCGCGATCCCGTATTTCATCTTCACCGGCGTGTTGATCAAGCGCATCAATCGGATCGTGGCCGAGGCCGCCGCGGCTACGCCGGGCGTGGAGATCGCGGCGGGCGACTACCTGGGGCGGCATCCGGCGTTTCTGGACGTGGTGGAGCAGCGCGCGCGGGAGACGCTCGAAGGGCCGATCCTCATGTCCTGCGACACGTGCAAATATCGCGACCCTGATCTGGTCTTCAACGGAGCGGAGGCGCACGGGCATGGACATTAAATATCCGGAGGTCCTCAAGCCCGTGCTTAAGCCGTTTGCGCGCCACGTCCTGCTCTGCGTGAAGGGCCGGTGCGCGGAGACTGGCCGGTCCGAGCGGTTGTTCGACGCGCTGCGGGACCGGCTGGCCGCCGCCGGTCTCGACGAGGGAGCCGGGCGGGTCAAGCGGACCAAGTGCCAGTGCTTCGCGATCTGTAAGGAGGGTCCGATTCTGGTCGTCTATCCCGACGGGGTCTGGTATTGCCGGGTGACGCCGGATGTGCTGGATCGCATCGTGGACGAGCACTTGGTCGGCGGACGGCCGGTAGAAGAGTTCGTCTTTCATCAGGCAGCCGAGTCGTTGTGCGGTCTCGACGTGGAGGGACCGCCATGACCTATCCCACGATCGTTGATCCCGAGAAGATCGAGGCGGAGAGCTTTCGGATCATCGAGGAGGAATTGGGGCCGCACGAGTTCGGTCCGGGGGAATTTCAGATCGCGCGGCGGGTCATCCACGCCTCGGCCGATTTCGAATTCGCGCGGCGGCTGCGCTTTCACCCGCGGGCGGTCGAGGCGGGGGTCGAGGCGCTGCGGCGCGGGGTGGACGTGGTGGCCGACGTGGAGATGGTGCAGGCGGGGATCAGCAAGGTCGGTCTGGCGCGGTTCGGCGGGGGCGTGCGGTGCTTCATTTCCGACCCGGACGTGATGGCCGAGGCCAAGGCGGCAGGCGTGACGCGGGCGATCATGTCGATGCGCAAGGCGGCGCGGGAAGTCCAGGGCGGGATTTACGCGATCGGCAACGCGCCCACCGCGCTCTTCGAATTGATCCGGCTCATCCAGTCGGGCGAGGCCCGGCCGGATCTGGTCGTCGGCGTGCCGGTCGGCTTCGTCTCGGCGGCCGAATCGAAAGAGGCGCTTTCGGGCCTCGATTGGCCGTTCATCACCGCGCTGGGGCGCAAGGGCGGGACGCCGGCGGCGGTGGCCACCGTCAATGCTCTGTTGAGGATGGCCTAGGGGCCTCCGGGCTGGATGGAGCGAGAGGGCGGGCTCAAGGGCAAACCAAACAAGGAGGAAGAGATGGAACAGGTGATGACACAGGCAGTGACGGGGACCAAGCACGCGCCGATGAGCGTGATCGCGGCGCTGGGGGTGGTGGTGGCGATGCAGGCGGTGGTGATGTTCGGGCCGTCGTTCGCGGGGGCGTGGGCGCACGACGGGCTGCACAGCTACCGGCACAGCCTCGGCATGGCGTGTCACTGATGGGCGCGCGGGGCGTGACGGATCAAGCCCGGCCGTCGCCCTCGGTCCCGGCGATCGGGGCCAGCCTGGGCATCGGCGCGTTGTGGGGGCTTGCGAATCTGGGCGTGGTGGTGGCGAGCGGATGGCCCGAGCTGGAGGGACGGCTCGCGACCAATGGTGCGGCGTTCGCTGCCGGCGGGGCGCTCATGGGGCTCACCGTGGCGCTGATCCTGGCGCTGGTGGGGCCCGCTGATCGGCGCAGCCGGGTGGCGTGGTCGCTGGGCGCGACGTGCGCGGTCTGGATCGTCTTCGTTGCGGCCGGAGCTGCGCTGGGGGCGGTGCAGCCCGAGCGCTACCGTCTGGTGTGGCCCGAACTGCTCCGCGGAGTGGTCCTGGTGGCGGTCCTCGGCGTGCTGCTGGGGTTGGTTCGTCGTGGGTAGGGACGCGTGCAGGCGGCTGAAAAGAAGGGGATGCGCACCGGCTATACCACCGGGGCGTGCGCCGCGGCGGCGGCCAAGGCCGCGACGGGCGTCCTGGCCGGGTGCCCCACGCCGGACCGCGTGGCGCTGACCTTGCCGATCGGTGAGACCGTGACGTTTGCTCTTGCCGAGTGTACGGCGGAGGGCAATCGCGTGACCTGCGGGATCGTCAAGGATGCCGGCGACGACCCCGACGTGACCAACCGGGCGCTGATCCGCGCGACCGTCTCGTGGCTCGACGAGCCGGGCGCGGTGCGGTTGGAGGCCGGGGAGGGCGTGGGCGTTGTCACCAGGCCCGGTCTGGGTCTGGACGTGGGCGCGCCGGATATTACGCGCGGCCCGCGCAAGATGATCACGCAGGCCGTGTCGGACGCGGCCGGGGACGCGCTGCGGACGCGGGGCGTCCGGGTGGTGCTGTCGGTGCCTGGCGGCGAGGAATTGGCGAAGAAAACGGAGTTGCCGCGTCTGGGCGTGGTGGGCGGGGTGGCGATCCTCGGCACCACCGGGATCGTGACCCCGTATTCCACGGCGGCGTTCCGGGCCGGGATCAGCGTGGCGGTGACGATGGCCGCGGCCAACGGGCATCGTCATCTCGTGTTCACCACCGGCGGGATGAGCGAGCGCTTCGCGCGGAAGCTGGTGAACGTCCCCGAGGCGGCGTTCATCCAAATGGGGGATTTTGTGGGATATGCCTTGCAGGCGGCGGTCAAACGGCAGGTAGAGCGCGTCACGATCTCGGGCATGATCGGCAAGCTGTCCAAAATGGCCAAGGGCACGATGCAGACCCACGCGGCGGGATCAGACGTGGACACCGACTTCCTCGCGGCGCTGGCCGAGGAATGCGGAGCGGACGAAACGGCGGTGGCGGCGATCCGGTCGGCCAACACCGCGCGGCACGTGGCGGAATTGGTCGCCGAACACGGCGTCGAAGGCTTCTTCGACCGCCTCGCCGACCGGGTGTGCGCTGCGGCGTCGCGCCACGTGAAGGGCGCGCTCGCGGTCGAATGTCTGCTGACCGATTTCGAGGGCCGGTTGATCGGCCGGGCGGCCACCCCATGACGCCCGTTCAGGTCATCGGCATCGGGGACGACGGGGCCCACGGCCTGCCCGCGAAGCGGATCGCGGTCATCGAGTCGGCCGACGTCCTCGTGGGCGGCCGGCGGCATCTGGCGTTTTTCCCCGAGGCGGGCGCCGATCGGATTGAGGTCGGCTCCAATCTCAAGGAAGTCGCTACGCGGATCGATGGTGCGTCCGCGGATGATCGGAGGGTTGTGGTCCTGGCTTCCGGCGATCCCCTGTTTCACGGGCTCGGGGGGTACCTCGTTGGCAAGCTGGGCGCTGAACGGGTGGTCATCCACCCTCACGTCAGCGCGATGCAGCTCGCCTTCGCGCGGATCGGGGAGCCCTGGCACGCGGCGGCGCTGGTGAGCCTGCACGCGAAGCCGATCGAGGACTTAAAGCCGCCGATCGAGCGCGGCGCCACGCCGATCGGGATCTTCACCGATGAAACGAACACGCCGAATGCGATCGCGCGCTACGTTCTCGGGATGGGAGGCGCCTACTCGGCCGCGGTCTGTGAGAATCTCGACGGAGCGGACGAGCGGATGTGGACCGGGTCGCTCGAACGGATGGTTGCGGAGCCGTTCGCTCCGCTCAACGTGGTTATCTTACGGAGGATCGCATGACGACGCTTGCGCACACATATCCCTCGACGCGTTTCGGCCTGCCGGACGACGCCTTCGTCTACCGGTCGCCGGAGAAGGGCCTGATTACCAAACGCGAGATCCGCGTCCTGAGCCTGGCCCGCCTCGAGCTTACGCCCGACAGCGCGGTATGGGACATCGGGGCGGGCTCGGGCTCGGTGGGCATCGAAGCGGCGCGGCTCTGCCCGCAGGGGCGGGTTTTCGCGATCGAGAAGAACGCCGACGACTTCGCGCTGGTGCGGACCAATTGCGAGCGCTTCGGGGTGACGAACCTCACCGGCGTCTGCGGGAAGGCGCCGGCGGGACTTTCGGCGTGGCCCGATCCCGACGCGGTCTTCATCGGCGGGAGCGGGGGCGTGATGGCCGATGTGCTGGACGTGGTGACCCGCCGCCTGCGCCCCGGCGGCCGGGTGGTGATCAACCTGGTGACGCTCGACAATCTCGCCGAGACGGTGGGGTATTGGCAACGCCTCGACTGGCCGGTCGATTACACGCTGGCGCAAATTTCGCGATCGAAACCGATCCTCAATCTCACCCGCTATGACGCGCTCAATCCCGTGACGATCGTGACGGCGAGGAAACCGGGTGGGGGAAACGGGGAGGGGGTAAGCGGGTGAAACAGAACAACGAAGTCAGTGTGACGGCACAGACCGGGACGTTCTATGGGGTCGGCGTGGGACCTGGGGACCCCGAGCTGCTGACGCTCAGGGCCCTGCGCGTTCTTCAATCGGTTCCCACAATCTACTACCCGGCCTGTGCGCCGGGGGCGAAGAGTTATGCGTCCAAGATCGTCGAACGTCACGTGCGGCCCGATCAGGCACTCAAGGGCCTCCTCTTTCCCATGGAGAAGGACATGGAGCGCCTCCGGCCGATCTGGGAAGAGTCGGCGGCGACGATGGCCGGGGACCTTCTCGCGGGGCGCGACGTGGCGTTCATCACCGAAGGCGACCCGTTCTTCTACAGCACGTTCGTCTACATGGACCGGATCATCCGCCAACGGTATCCCCAAGTGACGATCGAGGTGATCCCGGCGGTGGCGTCGCCGATGGCGGCGGCTGCGCGGACCAGTGTCCCGCTTGCGATGGCGGACGAACGGCTGGCCGTGCTCCCCGCCACGTACGACGACGGATTTTTGCTGCGCGCGCTGGAGGATTTCGACACGGTGGTCCTGCTCAAGGTGAACAGCGTGATGCCCAAGGTGATGACCCTGCTGGAGAAGCTGGGGCTGCTGGATCGGGCCGTCTTCGTCGAGCGCTGCGGCAGCCCCGACGAACGGGTGATCACCGACCTCCGGCGGCTGGAGGGCGAGCGACTCAATTATCTCTCGCTGGTCATCGTAAAAAAAGGAGCCCTGTGATGGCCGACGTGGCGATCGTGGCGATCACCAAGCACGGTCTGGCGCTGGCCCGGACGCTCCACGCGGCGCTGCCGGGCAGCGAACTGCTCGCGTCGAAAAAGTTTCTCGCCGGCGAGGAGCCGGGCGTGCTCGCGATGGAGACGCCGCTCAAGGAGGAAATCGCCCGCTTCTTCCATCGCTACAAACAGATCGTCTTCCTGGTTTCGCTGGGGGCGGTGGTGCGTTTGATCGCGCCGCATCTGAAGGACAAGCACGTCGATCCGGGCGTGCTTGTGGTGGACGACCGCGCGCAATTCGTCATCAGCGTGCTGTCGGGGCACGTGGGCGGGGCCAATGCCTTCACCGACGAGGTCGCCCGTATTCTCGGCGCGACGCCCGTCATCACCACGGCGTCGGACGTGGGCAAGACGATCCCGGTCGACATCCTGGGGCGCGAGCTGGGATGGACGCTTGAGGGCGAGGCCAACGTCACGCGCGTGAGCGCCGCGGTGGTCAACGAAGAGCCGATCGCGGTCATTCAGGAGACGGGGGAGAAGACGTGGTGGACGCGGGATACGCCGTTGCCGCCGCAGATCAAACGCGTTGTCTCGCTGGACGAGGTGGGCGGCGCGGTCTTCGGCGCGTACCTGATTGTGAGTGATCGGGTGCTCGACCTCCCGCCATCCGTCGCCTCCCGCTGCGTGATCTATCGCCCCAAGAGCCTGGTGCTGGGCATGGGGTGCGATCGGGGCGCGAGCTTCGAGGAAGTCGACGGGCTCGTCAAAGAGACGCTGGCGCGGCACGGCCTGGCGCTCGCGAGTGTGAAGGCCCTGGCGACGATCGAGCAGAAGCGGGATGAACCGGCCCTGCTCCGGCTGTGCGAGACGTATCGATGGGAGTTCAAGGTCTATACCAAAGACGAGTTGGCCGATGTTCAGGCGGTGGAGAACCCCTCCGAGACCGTCCGCAAGTGGGTCGGCGTGCCCAGCGTATCCGAGGCGGCGTCTTTGGTCTACGCCGGTGCCGACCGACTGCTGGTGGCCAAGGTCAAATCGACCAAGGCGACACTCGCGGTCAGCCGGATGGTCTTTCCCGATCGACAAGGAGACACACGATGACGCAAGGCGCATTATCGCTGGTCGGATTCGGGCCCGGCCACGGCGAGCATTTGACGATTCGAGCCCGTGAAGCGATTCGCGAGGCCGAGGTCGTCGTTGGATACCGGACGTATATCGATCTGGTGGCCGATCTCTTGGAGGGCAAGGAGGTCGTCTCCACCGGCATGACCGAGGAGATCGAGCGAGCCCGCGCGGCGGTGGAGGCGGCGCGCGCGGGGCGCAAGGTTGCCGTCGTGTCCAGCGGTGACGTGGGGATCTACGGCATGGCGGGCTTGGTGTTCGAAGTGCTGCGGGAGACCGGGTGGGAGGCGGGGCGCGATTTTCCGGTGGAGGTGGTGCCGGGTGTGACCGCCCTCTCGTCGGTGGCGGCGCGCATCGGCGCGCCGCTGACGCACGACTTTGCCGCGGTGAGCCTGAGCGACCTGTTGACGCCGTGGGAGGTGATCGAGCGGCGCCTGGACGCCGCCGGGCGTGGCGACTTCGTGGTCGCCCTGTACAATCCGCAGAGCAAGCGGCGGACCTGGCAATTGGGCCGGGCGCAGGAGATCCTGCTTCAGTACAAGGCGCCCGAGACGCCGATCGCGGTGGTCAAGAGCGCGTATCGCGAGGGCGAGCGGATCGTGCTGTCCGTCCTGGATCGCATGAAGGACGCCGAGGTGGGCATGCTGACGACGATCCTCATTGGCAACGCCAACACGACCCGGTTCGGGGACTACCTCGTCACCCCGAGAGGGTATACCAACAAGTACGCCCTCGACTCGGGCGAACTCTTGTACCAGGGCGTCGACCGGCCGGGCCGCTCGTTGTCGCGGCCCGCGGGGTGGACGCCGGGGACGGACCCCACGGGATCGGGTCCTCTTACGGAATCCCTCCCCCTGGCGGGGAGGGCTGGGGAGGGGGGCGAGCCCTCATGAAGTATCCCGTCCACATCGTCGGCGCGGGGCCGGGCGACCCTGAGTTGATGACCGTCAAGAGCGTCCGGCTGCTCAAGGAGGCTGACGTAGTGGTCTACGCTGGGTCGCTCCTGAGCCCCGAAGTGCTTGCCCTGCTGCGCCCCGAGACCGAGCGCTACGACAGCGCGGTGATGGTCTTGGAGGACATCGTCGACGTGATGGTCCGCGCGGCCTCGTCCAGCCGGCGCGTGGTGCGGCTGGCCTCCGGCGACCCCGGCCTGTTCGGGGCGCTCGGCGAGATGGCGCGGCCCTTGATCGACGCCGGCCTGGAGGTGGAAGTCGTGCCGGGCGTCAGCTCGTTCCTCGCCGCCGCGGCCGCGCTGGGCCGCGAGTTGACGGTGCCCGAGGTCTCGCAGACCGTCGTTCTCACGCGCGCCGATGGACGGACGCCGATGCCCCCGACCGAGCGCCTCGTGGAGCTGGCCCGGCACCAGGCGACGCTGGTGCTCTTTCTGTCGGCCAATCTCGCCAAACAGGTACAGGCCGACCTGCTCGCCACCTACCCGCCCGATACCCCGGTGGCGGTGGTCTACCGCGCGAGCTGGCCCGACGAGCGGATCGTGACGGGCGCACTCGCCGGGCTGGAGGCGCTGATCCGCGAGGCACGGATCACCAAGACCGCGCTGATCTTCGTGGGACGATTTCTCACCGCCGAGGGCACGCGGTCGCGCCTCTACGACGCCACGTTCTCGCACGGCTACCGGCGGGCGACCGCTCCCGCCGGTGCGCCGTGACGTGGCCGCGCCTCGTCATCGCTGGCGCGCACAGCGGGGTGGGCAAGACCACCGTGACCCTCGCCCTCACGCTCGCACTTCGTGATCGCGGGGTGACGATTCAGCCGTTTAAGGTTGGTCCCGACTATCTCGATCCCACCTATCATTCGCTGGCCACCGGGCTCCAGTGCCGCAACCTCGACGGCTGGATGATGGGCGAGGCGGCGGTGCGGCGGTCGTTCGCGCTGGCGAGCGAGGGCGCCGCCCTCTCGATCATCGAGGGCGTGATGGGACTCTACGACGGCGCAGGACCGGCGACCGAGGCGGGGAGCACGGCCGAGATCGCCAAGTGGCTGGCCGCGCCCGTGCTGCTCGTGATCGACGCCTCGGGCATGGCCACCACTGCCGCCGCGCTGGCGCTCGGCTGCGCGCAGTACGATCCGAAGCTGCCGCTGGCGGGCGTGATCTTCAACCGGGTGGGAAGCGCGCGGCACCTGGCATGGCTCAAAGAAGCCGTCGAGCGGGCCACCCCGCTTCGGGTCGTGGGCGGGCTGCCGGAGGAGGCGGGGATCGCGATCCCCGAGCGTCACCTTGGGCTGGTGGGCGCCGACCGCACCATCCTCACCGATGATGTGCGGGCGCGGCTGGCGTCGCTGGCGTGGGAGTGGCTCGATCTGCGGGCGGTTGCGGCGCTGGCGGAGCGCACGCCGCCTCTGGACGTCCCGGAGCCGCCGGCAGCTCATCCACGGCGGCGTCGCCGGATCGGCGTGGCGCGTGACGAGGCGTTCTCGTTCTACTATCCCGACAATCTCGATCTCCTGGAGGCGGTGGGGGCCGAGCTGGTCTTCTTCTCGCCGCTCGGGGACGAGACGCTTCCGCCGCGCCTGGATGGGATCTATCTCGGAGGGGGATATCCCGAGCTGCACGCGGCGCGGCTTGCCGCGGGGGAGCCCATGCGGACGGCGATCGCCCGGTTCGGACAAGAGGGCGGATCGATCTACGCGGAGTGCGGCGGGATGATGTACCTGAGCCGCAGCCTTCACACCCTGGACGGCGCCCGGCATCCCATGGTCGGGCTGTTGCCGGGAGAGGTGCGGATGCTGGCCCGGCGCAAAGCGCTCGGCTACCGCGAGGTCGAGGCGCTGGACGACCTGCCCCACCTTCCCAAGGGTGAGCGGGCTCGCGGCCACGAGTTCCACTACTCGGAGTGGGTCGCTGAGCCAACGCCAGCCGACGAGGTCACTCGTCCCTATGCGCTCATCAGCCGAACGGGGGAGCACATCGGCGTTGAGGGCGTTCGGTGGCGGAACGTGATCGCCAGTTACGTTCACCTCCACTTCGCCTCAAATCCCTGGATACCGGCTAGGTGGCTTGGTTCGATTGACAGCGGTATGAGGTGCGAACGCCAGGCAGTATCTGGCCAACCCTGAACCGGTAGCCAATCCCCGCAGGCGATCTCTGGAAGAGTCTATCTGGCGCGCTGAGCAGGTGGAGATCGTGTCGTGGCAAGGCCCGCGGTGCGAACGACGGGCTGGCGGGCTGTCTCAGCCGCGCTAACACGCGATGTGGACGGGCCGGGTGCTGAGGGATCCGTGGCAGGCTTGTGGCCAAATGGCTTAGCGGGTGACGGCTCTCAGCAGTTTAACGATCAGCCGCAGTTGCTCGTCGGTTGCGTCGTTGACGAATGTGACCGCGACTGCTCTGAGGGTGTGGGGGTGATCCTGGTGCGCATACTCAAAAAAATCCTTCAGGTCGACGCGCAGCACCCGGGCCAAACGCTCCAGCGTGTCCAGGGAGGGAAAGCCGGCCCCCACCTCGAGTCGACTCAAGTGTTTCGGGTCAATCCCGGTCCGTTCTGCAACTTGGTCCTGTGTCCAGCCTCGCCGCTTCCGGAGTTCTTTGATGCGCGCGCCCAGGAGTACCTTGGTCGATGTCGTTCGCATAAACCTCCCTCGGGGGGTGATCGTCGTCCACAAGGGGAAGTTTAGGGAACTATGGGAAAGATGCCTTTTATTGCCAGAAAACTGTGTTTGAGATAGAGTACTCCACATCTCGCAGAGGTTTACGCTGTCGTTTCCCACCTCACAGGCCAGATCCCTGCGGCGTGCGGGTTCCATACCGACTGCGGGACAGTGGTGGGGTGGTGCGACTGCGATGTCAGGTGCCTAAAGTGACTGTGCGTCCGCTCGGAATGGGGCCGGGCGTGCCGAAGAGGATAAGGAGGTCCCCCCATGCCCACGCGGATTCTCATCGTCGAGGACGACAGAACCAGCCGGCAGGAGATGATTCAGGTCTTGAAGGCCTCCAATCCCTTTGTTGAGATCTTCGAGGCGTCTGATGGGATTGCGGCGCTCAAGATCCTCGCGGAGGTGTCGGTGGATCTGGTCATCGCCGATCTCGTGATGCCCCACATGGACGGAGGCAAGTTGTTATCCGCGATCCGGCAAGACGAGCGGTTCGAACACACGCCCGTCATCATCGTCACGTCAAAGATGGACATCCGGGACAAGCTCCTGAGCTTCGAGCGCGGCGCGCAGGACTATCTCATCAAACCCTTCCATCCGGCGGAACTGGTCGCTCGGACCCAAGTGATGCTGAGGCTTCGGGCTCAGGTTCTGGCGTTCCAGGAACGAGCCGTCATGGATGGCCTGACCGGTCTCTATAACCAAAACTATCTCGCCGCGGCACTTGAACGAGAACTCAGACGAAGTCAACGGAACGGTCTCAATGTCTCCTGTCTGATGATCGACGTCGACGATTTTAAAGTGATCAACGATGTCCATGGGCACCTGGCAGGCGACGAGGTCTTACGCACAATCGGTAGATTGCTCCGAGCCCATCTCCGCGGATACGATTTTGCCGTTCGATACGGGGGCGATGAGTTCCTCGTTGTCTTGGCCCAAAACACCTCGGAGGGGGCCATGACCGTCGCCGAGCGTCTTCGCGAGGTCGTCAGCAGCTATGTGTTTTTCCCAGGAGAGGCCTTGTCAAACCCGGTTCGCGTCACCATCGGGGTGGCCTCGGTGCCAGCCGGGTTGATCGACACCGCCGAATGCATCATTCGGGCCGCGGATCGCGCGCTCTATCAGGCCAAGGCGGCCGGGAAGAACCAAGTTCGTCTATGCCAAGGCCTCTGACTTGAAGATCCAGTGTACTTCAGGGAGGTATGGGGATGACACGCACCCTCTCATGCCGAAAGCCCCTGGGATCGCCCTGCAGGACGCTGTCTGGCGGCGGTGGCTTGTAACGATCCGATTGAATTAGTTCGATTATCTGTGACCAATTTTGTGGCAATGTTCTCAGCCGTTCATCGTTCCATCGTCAATCGGTTCTTTCCACAACTTTACCAACAAGTTGTCCGCAGATTCTGTTGACAGTCCGTCTCGCACTCGTAGATTTCGACGCTAACTTACGTCAGTTACAGAGACAGAGATCGATCAACGGATCGCCTGAGTCGAATGGGTGACTGCGCACGAAAAGAGTCCGGGTCCCTTGGGCGGCCGGGAATACCGCGCGTTGACTTTCGGTCAGGTGTCGAGTAGGGTTCAATACTGACACTGGCAATGAAGAGAGACATTCCCGTGCGATCAACATATCACCGGTCATCAGCCATCGGGATTCTTACCCTGCTGGCGGTGCTGATTCTGGCTCCTTGCCTGCACACTCAGGGAACGGAGATCGTCGAACCGCACGCGCCTGCGTCGCATGCCAGCGATCGGGATCCGTGCTGTTTTGATTCGTATACCCATCGGTTCGTTGAATCGCATCCGCCGTGTGCTGATGCCGTCACTGTCGCGCGGAGCACTACGAACCGAGAAACCGTCCAGCCGGTCACAGGCTCTGCTCCGGTTCCCGTCTCCTTAGAAGACTGGGGCCAAGCTGCCATCGAGTCGGCCACCCAGTTTCGCGAGAAACGCAGCCTCACGGTTCAATCCCCTTCTCTGTACACCCTGCACCGGCAGTACCGTCTCTAAACCCGTCTCCGCATCTCAACGCTAGGTAAGTTTACTCAGCGTTCCCGACCAGGGTTCGCGGCCATGGTGCACGCGCCAGGGTCTGGACACTTTGCTGCGGAGCGTTCGATGACCAATGACTTTTCCACACGACGAGTGCTCGTCGGTTTGGTGTTCGTGATGTCTGTGTCGGCATGGAGCCAGCCGGTCGTGGCCGAGGACCGTGCAGCTCATGAAACGTCCCGTGCCGTCACCGTTGAAGCAGCGGTTGAAACCGCCCTCCGACAAAACCCCGAGTTGAAAGCCCGCGAGGAGGAGCGGGAGACCGCCCAGGGCGCGCTGCGGCAGACGCGGGCGTACCCCAATCCGGAACTCGATCTCGCCCTGGAGACCGATCGGTTCTTTGCCGGAGATGGCGAAGGGCGCCGATCGATCGGCATCACCCAGACCATCGTCACGGTCGGCAAGCGGCGTCAGCGCCAGGACAACGCCCGCCTCGGCGTCACGGTGGTCGAGCAGACGATCGACAATGCGAAGCGGCAATTGATCGCGGAGGTCGAAGAAGCCTTCTACCGGCTGTTGTTCACACAAGAGCGCGTGAAGTTCGCACGAGAGCAGGCCGACCTGGCCAGCCGCTTAGTCGTCCTCAGCGAGGGGCGCTTCCGCGAAGGATTCGCGCCCGAAATGGACGTGACCCTCGCCAAGGTCGACTATCACACCAGACTGCAGGAGGCCGTGGGTCTCGGGCAGGAACTGGTAGAGGCGCGGTCTGCCCTCAACACGCTCATGGGACAGGCGGCCGACGAGCCGGTGGCCGCCCACGGCACCCTGCGCGCCGCTCCCCTGTTCATGAAGAAGAACTCCACGCCTCAGGAGGAGGCGCTCGGGCGGCGGCCTGACCTCCGCGCCCTGACCGTCGAACTCGAACGGGCCACGGGTGAGGTGGCGCTCGTTCGAGCGGAGCGCGTCCCGGATCTGGCCCTTTCGCTCGATGTGACCGAAGAGCGGACCGTCTTCGATGCGCCCGGACTCTCTGACCGCGATCGGCTCTGGGGGGCGAAGCTGTCGATCCCCCTCCCGCTGTTCGACCGCAAGCGAGGGGAGCTGATGGCCGCGCAATCGCGCCTCCGGCAAGCCGAATCCGAACGCGCGGCCTTGCGGGTCCGCATCGCCCAAGAAGTCCATGTGGCATTCGCGCGCATCGCCTCGGCCGAAGAACGGCTCCAGCACTTTGAGCGCGACGTGGTGCCCCTGGCCCAGAACAATCTCGATCTCACCCGACAGGCGTACGAACAAGGCTTGGCCGGGATTCTCCAGATCCTGGAGGCCCAGCGGCGGTTTGCGGAGGCGCAAGTCGGCTATCTCGGCGCCCAGTATGAGCACCACGTGGCGCTCGTGGCGCTGGAGCGAGACATCGCAGGCCGGATGGGTGGAGCCCCCATGAGCCGCCCAGACGAAGGAGACAGGCCATGACACGATGGATGAACGCGAGGAGATTCGGGTGGTGGGTCATCATCAGCGCGTCCGTGCTGGTCGGTGCGTGGCACCTGACGAATCCCAATCCGATTCGCGCCGATGAAGGGCATACCCGTCCCGAGTCCAAGGCAGAGCAGCCCCATGCTGACGCCAAGGAAGCGGGCGAACCGGCCGGTCATGCCGAGCCGGAAGCTCATGCCGCCGATGCAATGGAAGGCATTCGCCTGAGCGACGAGGCGAAGCGGAACATCGGCCTGACCGTGGAAGCGGCTGCGGCACGGACGATCCAAAAGGTCATCAGCATCAATGGCGTCGTCAAACCCCAGCCCAATCGCTTGGCGGCCGTTGGACCCAGGACCGAGGCCATCGTGGAGCGGGTGCTGGTCAATCCCTGGGATCGAGTAAAGGAAGGGCAGCTCTTGGCTGAGGTGCGGAGCCGCCAATTCGGCAATCCGCCCCCCCTGATTCCGCTCACCGCACCGATCGCGGGCGTGATCTCCAAATGGGATGCCAAGGTCGGCGAAGCCGTGGGGCCGGGCTCGGTGCTGTTCGAGATTATCGATCCATCGGTGATGTGGGTCGAAGGCGATCTGCCCGAGCACGAATCGCAGCAGGTCCGGGTTGGTCAGGTCGCGCGCGTCAGCGTGGTCGCGCTGCCGGAGCGCGTGTTCGAGGGACGCATTGTCCGGATGGGCGGGATGGTCGAGCCCGAGAAACGCTCGGTGCATGTGTGGGTCGAGGTGCCGAACCCCAAGTATGAGCTCAAGCCAGAAATGTTCTCACAATTGGCGATCGTTGTGGGCAGCCGATCTCAGGTCCTGGCGATCCCCAAGCAGGCGGTCCTCCGCGCCGGGGGCGAGTTGGTGGTCTTTGTCGAAGCAGGGGACGCGTACCTTCGCCGCAACGTGGCGACCGGGACTCAGGATGACCGCTACGTCGAAATCGTGCGCGGTCTCCAGCCCGGCGACCGTGTGGTCACGCAAGGCCACTACGAACTGCTGTCCTCGATCGTCATCAAGGGCGGCGTCCAAGAACACGGGCACTAGAGCCCGCCCATGAACGACCATCTGCGGCGTTGCCCCTGCGCATCCGGTCCTCACGTACGACCCAGTACGCTCCGGTCCGGTGCTCGCGGCGCCTTGCATCTGGCACATTCCTGGACGGCCTCAAACCAACGACTACCTGGGACAGGCTCTTAAGGAGGCATTGAGCATGTGGTCGAAGATCGTTGACTTCTCGTTGAAGAACTGGTTGCTCGTGGTCGCCGGAGCGCTGCTCGTTCTCTTCGGGGGCGCTCGCGTGGTGTCGCAGATGCCGGTGGACGTGTACCCCGATATCACCGACCCGCGGGTCACGATTCTGACCGAGGCGCCGGGCTGGTCGCCGGAGGAGGTCGAGGCGCTGGTGACCTTTCCCCTGGAGAGCGTGTTCAACGGCATGCCGTTCGTGACCCGCGTCCGGTCGTCCTCGGGGATCGGGCTCTCGGTGGTGATCGTGGAATTTGCGTGGGGCACCGACGTGTTCCGGGCCCGACAGATTGTCACCGAGCGCTTGGCCACCGTGAAGCTCCCTGCGGGGGCCGAAGCGCCGTTCATGACGCCGATCGCGTCGCGGCTGGGCGAGATCGTGGAGTTCGCGGTGGTGGATGAGAAGAACAGCCTCTCGCCCTTGGAGATGCGGGACCTGGCCGACTGGGTGATCCGGTTTCGGCTCCAATCGGCCGGAGGCATCGCCAATATCCTGAACATGGGCGGGTTTGTGAAGGAATACCAGGTCGTGGTCCATCCGGTGCACCTCACCCACTACGGGCTCTCCCTCCACGAGGTCTTCGAGGCGCTCGAGCAGAGTAATCTCAACGCGGCGGGCGGGTTCTCCAAGGAGCGGCAGCAGGAGTATCTGATCCGCGGGCTCGGACGGATTCAGACGGTGGCCGATATCGAGAACGTGGTGATCACCACCCGGGACAGCGTGCCGATCTACGTCAAAGACGTGGCCGAGGTTCGGGTCTCGGGTCCGGCGGTCCGCCGGGGAGCGGGGAGCCTGAACGGCAACGAAGCCGTGCTCGGGCGCATCGTGAAACAGCCGGGCACCAACACGCTGGAGTTGACCGCCAAGGTCTTTGCGATCTTCGAGCAACTCAAGACCACGCTTCCGGATGGAGTTCGAATCGCCACCGAGTATGTGCAGGCCGAGGTCATCGAACGCGCGATCCGCACAGTGAGGGAGTCCTTTCTCGAAGGCGCGGTCCTGGTGGTGGTCATCCTGTTCGTGTTCTTGTGGAACCTCCGCGCGTCGTTGATCACGCTCACGGCCATTCCACTGTCGTTGATGCTCGGCATCGTCTTCATCGCGGTTCAGGGCATGACCCTGAACGTGATGACCCTGGCCGCGCTGACCATCGCGATCGGCCTGGTGGTGGACGATGCGATCATCGTGGTGGAGAACATCCACCGGCGGCTTCGAGAGGCCTCGGCGACGCCAACCGATGTGGGGAAAGGGCGGAGGCGGGAGATCGTCCTTGCGGCCACGCAGGAGATCGTGGGCTCCGTGGTCTACGCCACGATCATCATCATGCTGGTCTTCCTGCCCATCTTTGCGTTCAAGGGAATCGAGGGCCGCCTCTTTGCGCCCTTGGCGACCACCGTGATCGTGGCGATGGGTGCGTCGCTCCTGGTGTCCGTGACGCTCAGTCCCGCGCTGAGCTATCTCTTTTTGGTGTCCCGGTCGGGGGTGAGTCACCGTGAGAGCCCGGTGCTGTCATGGGTGCACCGCTGGTATCGGCCGCTGCTGACCCGCGTGCTTCGGCATCGATGGCCGGTAGTCGGGGTCGTGTTCGTGATCATCGCGATGGCGGTGGCGCTGACGCCGTTCGTGGGCAAGGAGTTCCTGCCGATTATGGACGAGGGCACGTACGTGATCAACGTACGGATGTTGCCGGGCACGTCGCTGGAGGAATCGCTCCGCATCGGCCGGCAGGTCGAACGCGCCCTCTTGGAAATTCCCGAGGTGGTCTCCACCTCGGCCCGCACCGGCCGCGCGGAGCAGGACGAGCACGCCGAGGGCGTCAACGTGAACGAAATCTTGGTGAACGTGAAACCGCCGGAACAGCGCACTCATGCGCGCGAGGCGGTGCTCGCCGATATCCGGGAGAAGTTGGAGCAGTTTCCCGGGGCTGCCACGTTCGTCGGCCAACCGATCCAGCACCGGATCGACGAACTGCTCTCCGGCGTGACGGCGCAGGTGGCGATCAAGCTCTTCGGTTCTGACCTCGAGGTGCTGCGATCCACCGCGCAGAGCGTCGCCGCGTCGGTGCGGTCGGTCTCTGGCGCGGCCGACGTGCTGGTCGAGCAGCAGGTGGACATTCCCCAGCTCCAGATTCAGATCGATCGTACTGCCGCGGCCCGGTACGGGCTGTCGGTCGGCGAGGTGTCGCGCTTTATCGAGACGGCGTTCAAGGGAGAAGTGGCGACGCAGGTCATCGACGGGCAACGCACGTACGACCTCGTCGTCATTCTCGATCACGCCTATCGCGACGACCTCGAGAAGATGCGGCAACTGCTCATCGATACCCCCGCCGGTCCAACCGTGCCACTGGAGCGCGTCGCTCACGTCCGTTATGGCAAGGGTCCCAACACCATCAATCGTGAGAACGTGTCCCGCCGGATCGTCATCCAGTCCAACGTCCAGGGGCGCGACCTGGGTGGGTTTATCGAGGACGTGCAGCGCGCCGTGGCGCAGCGGGTCACGCTCCCGGAGGGATATTTCCTAGTGTACGGGGGACAGTTCGAAGCCCAGCAGGAGGCCATGCGGCAACTGATCCTCTTGGGCGGCCTGATCCTGGTCGCGGTGTTTCTCCTGCTCTACATGAGTTTGGGATCCGTCACCTCGGCCGTGCTGGTGATGCTCAATCTGCCGTTCGCACTGGCTGGCGGGGTGTTTGCGGTCTTCCTCTCTGGTGGCGTGTTGTCTATCCCCTCCGCCATCGGGTTCATCCTGCTGTTCGGCATCGCGATCCGCAACGGGATTATCCTGATCATGCACATTAGTACCCTCCGCGCGCAGGAAGGCCTCTCGCTGGAGGACGCGATCCTGCTCGGCGCCGAGCACCGCGTGAGCCCCGTGCTGATGACAGCGTTGGCGGCCGGAATCGGGATGGTGCCGCTGGCGCTGGCCACGGGCTCCGGCGCCGAACTGCTCAAGCCGTTGGCCACCGTGATCGTGGGCGGCATGGTGACCAGCACCGCGCTGACGCTCTTGGCGCTGCCGGCGCTGTATGACTTGGTGGAGGAATGGCGTGGTCCTCGTAACGCCCGGATATCTCCCCCCGCGCCCACTGTGCAAACGAGGTCTTGACCCTCTACCATAGTAGAGGGTGTAGCGTGTCAACCAGACGAGGTCGACCATGAACGCCAACCTTCGCATTGGCCTGGTGGCTCGGCAGGTCGGGGTCAGCGTGCAGACGATTCGGTACTACGAACGGCGGAAGCTACTGGTGCCCGCGGCGCGCACCGCGTCCGGGTACCGACGGTATGGGAACGACGATCTTCAGCGGCTGCAGTTCATCCAGCATGCGAAGGCGCTCGGATTCACGCTTAGGGAAATCGGCGATCTGCTGGCGCTTCGCATCGACCGTTCGGCACGCTGCGGCGACGTGAAAGAGCGCGCCGCGGCCAAACTCAACGAGGTGGAACGCCGCATCGAGCATCTGGAACACCTCGCGCGGGTCCTTCGCGGGTTGGTGCGGGACTGCCGTGCCGGTCGTTTGACCGGGGAGTGTCCGATCCTGCGGGCTCTGGAGGCACGCGCCGATCTCCGTGACCTGACCACGAAGCCGCTCGGAAGAGGGGGAAGACGATGAAGAGAACGGTTGAGATCTTTTCCGCGGGTTGTCCACTGTGTCGGGACGCCGAGGCCCGGGTCCGAGCCATCGCCTGCCCGAGCTGCGAGGTGTCGGTGCGGGACCTCAATGACCCGGCGACCGGGACGGACAACCTCAGGCGCGTGCAAGCCTACGGGATTCGAGCCGTGCCCGCCGTGGTGGTGAACGGCCGGCTCCTGGATTGTTGCCGTGCCGAGGGACCGACCGACGAGCCGCTCCGCACCGCGGGGATCGGCGTCCCGCTCAAGTAGGCGTCAGTTCGGTCGTGTTCAATAACCCGTCGCGGTGTGTCCGCGTCGGCCTGACGGGATCGCTCGTGGCGACCGTGTGCTGCGCCACGCCGATCCTGGTCGTCGTCCTGACCGCGCTGGGCCTTGGCGCGATCACAGGCTATCTCGACGCGGTCCTGCTGCCGCTGCTCGGCCTCTTCGGCGGCCTCACCGTGTACGGTCTCGTGCTGAAGCGGCGGAGGTGTTCCTGACAGCATGGCGCCGGGAACAGTGCGGGCTGTCAGCACCAAGCCCACCCGATCCCCGTTCCGGCGTGTCGGGCTCATCGGATTCTGGAGGGCCTCATGAGGACTGATCGCTCCTTTGATGTGGTGATCCTCGGCTCCGGATCATCGGCGTTTGCCGCGGCGATCAAAGCGACCGAACTGGGCGCGCGAGTGGCCATGACCGAGGCGGGTCTGATCGGGGGCACGTGCGTCAACGTCGGGTGTATCCCCAGCAAGACGTTGATCCAGGCCGCCGAACTCTCGTACGCGCCCGTCCACACCGCGTATCGTGGGCTGGGGGTCCCGCAGGGGAGGGTCGATCTTGCCGCGTTGGTCCGGCAAAAAGACCGTCTGGTCAGGCGCCTGCGACAACACAAGTACCTCGAGGTCGCCGAGGGCAACGACCAGATCACGCGGCTCAAAGGCCGTGCCCGGCTGGTCTCGCAGAACCACGTTCGCGTCGGCGATCGAGTCGTGAAGGGCCGTTGGATGTTGATCGCCACCGGCTCGCGGCCGTGCATCCCAAGCATTCCAGGGCTTGAGACCGTGAGATACCTGACCAGCACCGACGCCTTGGCGCTTACAACTCGGCCGCGGTCGATGGTCGTCATCGGGGGCGGGTTTATCGCGCTGGAACTGGGCCAGATGTTTCACCGCTTCGGTACCAAGGTGACGATCGTCGAGCGGGGGCCCCGCGTGCTCAAGGCTTTTGATGACGAAATTGCCGAATCGATCCAGGCCATCCTCAGAGAGGAAGGGCTCGCCATCGCGACACAGACTCGTGTGAATGGGGTGCGCCGGGTGGGTAAGCACATCGCGGTCGATGTCACGCGTCACGGGCGGGCGAAGCGACTGAAGGCCGAGCATCTTCTCATCGCGTGCGGGCGAACGCCGAACAGCGATGGGATCGGGCTGGAGCACGCCGGCATCGCGGTGGACGCCCAAGGGTTCATCCAGGTCAACGACGAACTGCGGACGACTGTCGAGTCGATCTGGGCAGCCGGTGATGTCACAGGACCGCCGCTCGCCACGCCGGTTGGTGCCCGGGAGGGCGTGCTCGCCGCCGAAAACATGTTCAAGGGTGCGAAACGCACGATGGACTATACGGCCATCCCTCGCGCCGTGTTCACCGACCCTGAGGTCGCGGCGGTGGGCATGAGTACCGCCGAGGCCAGAGCCCAAGGTCTGCAAGTCGAGGCCGATTGCCTGGATCTCATCCACGTACCCAAGGCCGCGGCGATCTATCAGACGAAAGGCCTCGTCAAGATGGTCATTGAACGTGGTACAAAGCGCATCGTAGGGATGCAACTGGTGGCATCACGCGGCGCGGACATCATTCACGAAGCAACCTTGGCCGTGCGACACCGGTTCACCATCCACGATCTGATTCGGACCATTCATGTCTATCCCACCATGTCGGAGGCCATCCGGATGGCGGCCCAGATGTTTATCAAGGATGTGTCCAGGCTGTCTTGCTGCGCCGAATGAACGCATCGACGAACGCCAACGTGGTTGCCAAGTCGAAGATCCGATCGGCTGCCACGGTGATTGCGGTGCTCACCGCGATCACAGGCCCGATGCCCGCGCTGGCGCACGAACCGATCTTTATGATCAGCCACGAGGCACCGGGGAAGGGTGCGTTCGATGTCCACACGGCGTTTCAGCACGAACGGCGGGGGGCTGAGCGCGGGCTGGAGGTGGAACAAGAGTTCACGTACGGCGTGACACGGGATCTGGCCGTCAGACTTTCCATCCCGTATGTGCGGCAGGAGATGACCACCAATCAGGGGCAGGTGGACGAGAGCGGGCTTGGGGACCCCAGGGTCCGGCTCAAATGGCGATTCTGGGATAAAGACTTGCCTGGCGTGAAGTATGCCGTGGCTGGTGTCTTGGAATCGACCATTCCTCTCGGCACCGGCGATGCCAGATTGGGCAGGGACCAGCCAAGCCTCCTCGCGGGCCTGGCCCATGGGCGTGAAGGGCTGTCTTGGTACTATTTTGTGGATGCCCGCTACCTGTACCATGTCCCGGACGACGACACAAAGCCGAGTGACCGGATCTATCTGGACGCGGCCTACGGTCTGCGCCCTGAACTTCGTGGGTTGGAAGACACGGATATCGTCTATTTCTTTGAACTGAACTATCTCCATGAACGGAAAGC
Organism: Nitrospirota bacterium; assembly: GCA_040757335.1. Lineage (NCBI taxonomy): Bacteria > Pseudomonadati > Nitrospirota > Nitrospirota bacterium. Next base: position 78,826 of record JBFLXB010000008.1, read on the forward strand.
GGAAGCCAACGGGGTTGTCGACCCTGATTCAGGGGGAGATTTTCTGTTCTTCTCTCCCGAGGTGTTAATTTCCCCCACGAACCGGGTGATGTTTCGAGGCGGAGTGCAGATTCCGATCCTGCAATCCTTCAACGGGCAGCAAGAGCCGAAAGACTTTGCGCTCAAAGCGCTGGCCGAGTTTCGATTCTAGGGGAGGAGGTGGCGGCGTGAATATCAAAGCCATTCTGTTTCTAAACCTTGTGGCCGGTTGGCTCATCGCAGCGGCAGCCGACGCAAAGGTGATCAGCCCATCCGACGAACAGGGTGAGAATAGGATCTCGATCCGCGCGGACGGCCTGGCCTGCTACTTCTGCGCCTACGGAATGGAGCGCTTTTTCAAACAGTCGGGACGGATCGCCTGGTATGACATGAAAATGGCCGAAGGAATCGTCGAAGTCGGGTTTATCAAGGGGAAGCCGATCCTTGATGTCAGGACCCTCAAACAGTATGTGCACGATGCGGGCTTCTCGCCCCGTGAGATCAAGGCCAAGTTGGTGGGACGGCTGACGCCAACGGACGAAGGGTATCGCTTCCGAGTGACGGAGACCGACCAGACGTTTCCAGTGGAAACCAACGCGGTCGTTCGAGCCGCACGAGAACTCGTGGATCAGGAGGTGACCGTGATCGCCCGTGTGCAGGAGGTCCAGGACGCTCCGCTGAAACTGGTGCCTGAAGCGATCCGGCCAAAAAAACTGACGCCGTGAGAGATCGCTCCCAGCGGCCATGACCTCCCCGGCTTCCCTTGCCTTCGCATTCAGCCTCTTCGTCTGGGTGACCGTCTCAGCCGCAGGAGGCCAACAGGGCTTTGAGCTCGTGGCGGTATGGGGGAAACCGGGCAGCGGCCCTGGGCAATTTCATGAACCCATGGGGCTCGCCTTGGATCCTGAGGGAAACCTGTACGTGGCCGATGCCCGCAATGTCCGAATTCAAAAGCTCTCCGCGAGTGGCGACTTTCTCCTGGCCTGGGGAGGGCCCGGTGCGGGTCAGGGGGAGTTTTCAAAGCCCGTGGATGTCGCGGTGGATGCCGACAGCCGCGTCTACGTCAGCGACTATGATGTGGACCGGATACAGGTCTTCACGTCCGATGGCCAATATCTCCGGCAGTGGGGACAGAGCGGCAAGGAGCCGGGGCGGTTCACGGTCGCCGCAGGTTTGGGGATCGATCGTGCACGGCAACGGATCTATCTCGCCGAGTTCTACAACAAGCGGGTGGAGGCATACAGCCTGGAGGGAGACCTGCTGTTTCAGATCGGAACACCCGGAAGGGTTTGGAGTGGAGCCATGAACTACCCCACGGACGTGGCGGTGGATGGGGATGGAGACGTCTATGTGGCGGACGCGTACAACCACCGCATCCAGAAATTCTCGCGCGACGGGACATTCCTGGGAAAATGGGGTGGGCCGTGGGGCTGGGGAGTGCCCTCATCCTGGGAAGGATGGTTTCGGGTGCCGTCCGGCATTGCGGTGGATTCATCCGGACGGATCTTCGTGTCCGACAGCGCAAACCAGCGAATCGTCGCCTTTTCACCACGCGGCCGAGTTTTGGCCACGTGGAATCTGGATATCTCAACCGACCTGTTCTCGCCCAGTCGGGTTGCCATTGGGCCGAACGACCGCGTCTTTGCAACCGACACGGCTCATGACCGGGTGCTCGTGTTGGAATTCGGCACGCACCGCCGATGAGGAGAGACTGCCGGCGCCCACTATGTCCGAAGCGACTCGAATGGCGGCCCAGATGTTCACTCAGGATGTGTCAAAGCTGTCCTGTTGCGCGGAGTAATGGAGTAATACGGAGAAAAAGGAGGTCTCAATGAAAAGCAAAATCATCTTAGCGGCAGTTCTGAGCACCGTGAGTCTGATGCTGACCAGCAGCATAGGAGCCGCGGCGGAACCGCAGACGATGCTGATCCATCTGAAGACCAGCCTCAAACACGACGACGCGCAGATCTGCGTGGCCTACAATGCCATCTGGGCCGCGCTGGAAGAAGGCTTGAAGGTCGACGTGCTCATCGATGCCGACGCGGTCAATACCTACAAGGTCGGCTGGTGGGGTAAGGACGATATCGAAGGCTATAAGCTGCCGGAGCGGATGCGGGAGGTGCTGGCCCGGCAGTTCAGCGTGCCCCTGGAACGCGTGCCCGGGGTGTACGGTGAGTACCTGGTGATGCTGCACGACAAAGGCGCGGAGTTCTACATCGATGAAGAGATGCTGATCACCGCGGGCATCGCCAAACGGCCGGGCGATCTCGATCGGGTCTCCAACAAGTTCTTCAAGCCCGTGACGCTGCCCGAGATGATCCGGCTGAGAACAAGCGCGGATGTGTACCTCGTCTACTGATCGAGACGGCGCCGGTTGTGGCCGCACGGGTCGAGGGGCGCCGGTCCCTTCATGGCCAACCTCGTGAACCATCGACACGTCGTCGATAGGATGAAACCTTGTGGGGGAGGCCCGTGTCCCACTCGGGAGGCCTCGGCGCGACCTCGGGGCACGCCTTGCCTGGCGGATACGCGTGTACGTTGCCGCACACCCCTCGGACTGCGATCGGCATGGCGCTGCAAGCCCTCACGCTCATGATTTGCTGGCGGCTTGGCTGGACATTCGGCGCGACGAGTAGGAGTGCAAGCTTCACGTGGTTCCACCTCTCTGCCCGCTCGGCATCTCACCAGCAGACTTCGGTCGGCTCACTCTTCGACGCCTCGACTCTCCTGACGATAGATAATGAACTCGGTCGGCGTCAGGTGGCCGAGCGAGCACCCCCTGGCCGCCCGCTATCGCCGGGTCATGCGCCACCGTGGGCACAAGAAGGCCCTGGTGGCCGTGGCCCATGCGATCCTGGTGATGGTCTACCATCTCCTCTCGCTGCAGGTGGACTACCAGGAACTGGGCGAATGGTACTTTGACCAACGCCACCGGGAGTATGCCACACGGCGCTATGTGAAGCTCTTGGAGGGGCTCGGCCATCGGGTCATCTTAGAGCCCGCCGCGGCGTAACGAAAACTACCGGGTGGTGGCATTTTCTGAGCAGTAGATATATGAGGTATTATCAGCTGGATTCGTCGCAACGTCATCTATCTGATTTTTCCTTGAGACGGTTGAACACCCGATCTTCGCCAAACATTTCCACGTCGCGCCGCAAGGCTTGGAACATGTCCGAGAAGGCGACCCGGTCAGGATCTGACCGAAAGGCATCGTCGATTCGTTGTTTCTGACGCGGAGAGAGCGCTCTTTGCAGTTCCGCTGTGCGCAGCGCCCGGGATTCGAGGTATTGGCCGATGGTTTTGTGTAACTGATACTCCCGTGGTTGGATCGTCCCCTCCAACACGTCCACCCGTGTGCCGCCCCACCATTCAGGATGCGGCATTTGAACGAACCCGAAGACTATTAACCGACCCATCTTGGCGTAGACAAACGCCGAATTGCTGTTACTGCCTACATCGGTGTCAATCACGCGACTGAGATATCGATTCATGTTCGACGGTAAATCGCCGCCCTGAACATTGGCGATTAGGGTAACTGGCAGCAGATGCAGCTCGAACGCGCCCGGATCGGAGACCCGGTCAGCCATGAAGTCGCGCCACCGGCCAAGCGCCTGTTCAGCCAATTCGAGCTGCTGGGCCGTGAGATGCTTCAATTCGCCCGTGTGTTTGAAGGAGAGAAGAACCCGCCACACTACTGACGCGACGAACTTGGCCAGCCATGGCCCATACTGAACCCTCATCGAGGCGTCGGCGTGGTACGGGTAAAACAGCGAATTCGCCGTCTGGGTTTCCCAGTTGCTAAAACGTTCTTCACAGACAGCACAAAGAAGGTTGGCCTTCTGACCATCTTGTAGTCGAACGTTCGGCGCAATGCCGGACCGGAACCGGCCCGTCGGCGAGGTCTCAATTTTCCACCGATAGACGAAACGCGGAATGATGTGGCTGTCACACAATGGCGCAGCCGTTTCGCAGAATGCGCAGGTCGAAAGTTCGATCTTCGGGAAGATCGCCATCCTAGGTGCGCCGGAAGAACTCTCGAGTGGCCTCGATCAAGCGATCCTGTAGAAACAAAAGGTGTTTGCGACCTTCGCGCTGCGTGTCAACGGTCCGAAAGCCCAAGCCCAACTCGGTCACTGCCATGTTAATTTTCGCCTCGATAGGGTCACGTGGGTCGAGAATGATCTGGACTTTATGGATGAGCGGTAGGATTTGCTCATATTGGTCCCGCTGATATGCCTCTGGATCTGAAAAAAAGAGCAGATCAGCGATGGCATCGAGCAGCAGATCTTCCTTCTTTGCGCGGAACCGCGCGCGCGACTCCCCCGAAATTTGGGCGGTGAGTTTCTTGAATTCGGACTCGATGAGCGCCTGCGTGTTGCCCTTCTGTAGCCATCCGGCGACTAACGTGCCAGCGAGTGTGCCGACAATCGTAAGAACGCCGCCAACGATCGCGACAATCAGGACATCGGACATCACATCAATTGCTCATTCACCACTAGCCGAGGCTAGCACAACGTTTCGAGGACGCGCAAGCACAACGCGCTTCATGGCCACGCACGGGCGCCAGACTGCATACACACCTCGTCTCGATGTGGGGCAACGTTGGGATCTTGGATGAGAGAGGAGGCTGAGACCTTCCTGACGGCGGACGGGGGAGTTCGCCGTGTTAGGGTGAGTGATGCGATGTCGGTGCGGGCAGGTACTGCAGGCTCCTCCTGAGCGATGCGAGTACCGGCGTCCGCGAGACATCTTCCTCGGCGCAGGCGCCCAGGAGCCGTTCGATGGCTGATCGCAGATCCGCGACAGCGTCGTCCGGCGTCCCAGCCGCCTGCGCCAGCATCCGGTAAGTCCGGCGGGCCTGCTCCAAGAGCGTTTCAGCCCGCCGGAGGCGCTCTCCTTTGGCCATTGTGGCCAGTGCGGTGAAGAGCGCCCGCCGCAGCGTGTCCCGATTCGGCGTGGACCGGTACACCAACATGGCTTCCGACAAGTCCGCGAAGCCGCCCCAGGCAAGGATCTGGGGCCGGTAGCCCGTGCGCGGCCGCTCCGCCGCGACGCTGGATCCCCGAAACCCGCCGTAACGGGATTCGAAGAGCGCCAGCGCCGCGACCCGCTTTGCCGCCTCGACGTCCCCGCCAGGCGGTCGCATCCCGGTCCGAAACGTCTTCACGAAGATCTCCACGACGGGATTAGATCTTCTCTCCCGCCGCCGTTTCACGGCTCGCTTCAAAAAGCTGAAGAGCCGCGAGGCGTAGAAGTCCTCCATGAAGCGATCGAGCCGGGCGAACCTCGACGACGCCTCGTCAGCGCGGAGTCCTGCAAAGGCCAGCGCCTGGGCCTTGTAGCTCGGATGGTTCATCCGGCCATAGGCCACGGCCGCCACCTCAGCAACGACTTCGCCTGGCACGGTCGTCGGGGCCGGTTTGCTCCGAGCGAACGCGGCAGAGGTCCGGCACACTTCCAGGTGGAGCCGGTAGTACCTGGCTCGCTCGGACCGCGCTAGATCCCGAAGCGGCGCTTGGTCCAGGTGCCAGGCCTCGGCGATGTACGGGAGCTTTTGATCGAGCTGGGCTTCAAACACCCCTTGGTCGGGGTGAAAGAAGCTCGACTCTTTCATCAGCACCCGCAGCACGCGCCGCCGCTGGTCCCGGAAGAGCCGTACCGGCCGCAGATCGGTGGGCAGGATGCCCGAGCCCATGACGCGTTGAGGATCGCCGTCTGGGTCCTGCGTGAAGAACAGAAAATCGTCTTCAGACAGGCTCGATAACCACCGGCTGACTTCCTCTTGCGTCCCAGGATCGGTCTCCATCCACCGGTCGCCGACGAGGCTCCACAACAGAGCCAGCGTTGACTCCGGCCGGTCCGGATCCACGAGGGCCGAGGCCGCCGCCCTCCGGTAGAGCGGATTGCGGCGCCTGGCAAAGAACGCGGACACGAGCTGGCGATGCGCTGCCATGAAGCGCTCGGCCCGCTCCTCCGCCTCCTCATCCAGTTCCTCCACGTGGAAGCCTTCGCGGAGCACTGCGAACCCGCTGGCTTCGTCCCGGTCCGCGAGCCGCTCGTCTGGGCCTTCGAACACCTCCCAGACAAACTGGCCTCGCGCGGCATCCGGGACGCGATGTGACAGGACCTGAACTTCCGGTTCAGGTGATGGGAACGCCCGTTCATAGACACCGGCTGCGTCCCCCACGGAATGTTCTCCGGCCTCCAGGCTGTATCCGTCTGGAGGCCCCAGGCATGTGCGATGGTCTTCGTCCATGAGCTGTTCTCCTTTCCCCCCGTCCTCCCACGGGCCGATGGCTCGGCTGGCGAGAGGGCGAGGGGAACAGGAGAGGAGAAGACGGTTTCCCCGTCCGCCAACAGCAAGGTCTCACGATTCAGTTGTCAAAGAGCGGTTGAACCTGATGCTGCGAAGATAGTCCGGTCTCAGAGGGGAGGAGCAACCGAGATCGGCCGTCCACCTGCCGTTTCTGGCAAGTTCTTTTGAGAACTGAGGCGAACCCGCGTGGAAGTGAATGGCACGTCTGCCCTTAGCGTATGGGTACTTGTATACCATACCCCCCTATGATATATTGCTTCCTCGCGTAAACAATCGGGAGAGGCCAGAAAAGCCGATGCGACTCACCCGACTAAATTCCCACCAGAGGAGGTGTCCATGTGTAATACACACAGTGCCGGTCACGCCCATGGCGTCCGCAGCGATGCAGACAAGGCAGTCGCCGATCTCCGGGATGATTTGATCGAAGAACTCAAACTCATCACCAAGTACGAGGCGCAGATCCCGGTGATTGCCGCGGAGGACTTTCCCGCGGTAGACGATGTGGTTCATGTCCTGGGCCATATTCGGGACGAGCATAAACACGCCGCCGATACCCTCATTGAGTTCATCAATCGGCTCGACGCGGGCCAACGGACCACGGAGGCTCACGATGACCAGCACAAGCAGAGGAAACATATCCACGAACACCAACCCGCCCCGGAACGGTAACCGTGGGGGAATATGGCCCATACGATTGGGAGTAAAAAGAAACTGATCAACCGCATCCGCCGCATTCGCGGCCAGGTGGACGCGATCGAGAAGGCGGTCGCCTCGGAACGGGAGTGCGCGGATGTCCTCCAAACCATTGCCGCCTGCCGGGGCGCGATCAATGGCCTCATGGCCGAGTTGCTCGAAGGGCACATCCGTTTCCACGTGCTGGATCCGGACCGCAAATCGAGCGCAGAACAATTGGAGGGGGCGCAAGAGCTGATCGATGTGATCAAGGCGTACCTGAAATGAGCGGCTCGGACGACCACGCGCATCAGAACGGGCAACTCGAATGGCGGGAACTGGGGCTGATCGCCTTCGTCGGGGTTGCCGCACTGGTGACGTGGTTCCGGCTCTGGCCGACGGTGGCCGGAGTCGACGTGCTCCCGTTGGCGGTCACCCTTCTCGGCAGCTACCCCATTTTCCGGGCAGCACTGGCGGCCCTGCTGGAGCGAAGGATGACGATGGAGTTGTCGATGACCATCGCCATCGGGGCCGCGCTCGCGATTGGCGAGTATTTCACCGCCCTCGTCATCGTCTTCTTCGTGCTAGGGGCCGAAGTGCTTGAGGGTCTGACCGTTGCGAAGGGACGAAACGCGATCAGGCACCTGGTCGATCTGCTTCCCTGGACCGCCATCGTTCGAGGCCCGGATGGCGAGCAGGCGACAGACGTAGGCGCGCTCGCGGTGGGGGACATCGTGGTCGTCAAGCCCGGCGGCAGAATTCCGGTCGACGGCACCGTGGTGGCAGGACACTCGTTCGTAGACCAATCGACCATTACCGGCGAGTCGATGCCGATCGAGAAGGCGCTGGGCACGTCGGTCTTCGCCGGGACCATCAACCATTCTGGCGCCCTCGAGATTCGGACGACGGGCATCGGGCGCGAGACCGCGTTCGGGAAGATCATCGAGGCGGTCGAACGCGCAGAGCAATCACGCGCGCCGATCCAAAAGACCGCCGACCGGCTCGCCGGCTACCTCGTATACTTCGCGCTGGCCTCCGCGGCGTTCACCTTCCTCATCACCCGCGACATCCGGTCAACGATCTCGGTGGTCATCGTCGCGGGTGCGTGTGGGATCGCGGCCGGCACACCGCTGGCCATCCTGGGCGCGATCGGGCGGGCGGCGCGGCTCGGCGCGATCGTGAAGGGCGGCCTGTACCTGGAACTACTCGGCCGGGTCGATACCGTAGTGCTCGATAAGACCGGCACCGTGACCTTCGGTACTCCCGAGGTGATCGCGGTACTTCCCTGCGCCGGGGTGAGTGCGGACGTTCTGCTCGCGACAGCGGCCACCGCCGAGACGCGCTCCGAGCACCCGGTCGCGGAGGCCATCCTCAAGCGAGCGTCCGAGCAGTCCATCAAAACCGAAGCCGCAGAGGCGTTCACCTATACGCCGGGACGGGGCGTTCGGGCCGTGCAAGGCGGCGACGAGATCCGTGTCGGTAACCGGGCCTTCCTCGCCCAACACCAGATCGAGACGAACGCGTGTGCCACGCCGCCACTAGGGCTCTCCGAGGTGCTGGTGAGCCGCGGTCAGCGCCTGCTCGGCGCGCTTCAGATCGCCGACGTCTTGCGGCCCGAAGCTATCGAGGCGGTCAGCCGACTCCGCCGAATGGGCATCCGCATCGTGCTGTTCACCGGTGATGCCTCCGCGATCGCCCATACCGTCGCCCAACAACTGCAGGTCGACGAGGTGGCCGCGGACCTCTTGCCAGAGGACAAACTCGCCCGCGTGAATGCTGTGATGAAAAGTGGCCGGGTGGTGGCCATGGTGGGGGACGGCGTCAATGACGCACCCGCGCTCGTGGAGGCTAGTGTCGGCGTGGCGATGGGGTCGGGCACCGATGTCGCGATGGAAAGCGCGGATGTCGTCCTCCTTGGAAGCGATCTGTTACGGTTCGTTGAGACGCTTCAGGTCGCACGGAGCTGCCACCGGATCATCATGCAAAACTTCACCGGAACGCTCGTCATCGATGGGGTCGGCATCGGCATGGCCGCCTTCGGGTATCTCAATCCGCTGATCGCGGCTTTTATCCACGTGGCGTCGGAGCTGGCGTTCATGCTCAACTCGACGCGGCTCCTGCCTCGCGGGTCGGGCCTGACGCCGATGGACACGTGCGCATCGTACGGCACGCCAGTCTCCAGCCCGTCCTGGGTCGGACCGGCGCCAGAGATTCGCTCCTCATAACTGCGCAGACAGTTAGCAGCAAAGTCGCTGGTGGTGGCGTTTGGTGCGAAGCTGACTTTGAAACAGTCGTGTCCCTCGCCGAAACGAGTAAAACAGCCGACCCTTGTCGTCTGATTTGTGTTGCTGGGATGAGGGGGGACTTTGCGTTTGACCTTCCGGGGAAAACGCTTGACTTTGAATTTCGGATTCCCTAATATTGCGAATCATTCTCAATTACGATGATGAACACAAAAGAACAGATGCTGGCGACGTTGAAGAGTGCAGGATACAAAATCACCATCGCGCGGCGACGGGTGGTTGAATGGCTGGCACGGCACGGCGGGGTGTTCTCCGCCTATGACGTGGCGAGCGCGCTGCCAAGCCTCAACGGTGCCTCCGTGTACCGGGTGCTGAATGTGCTCGAGACCATCGACATCATCCATCCAGTCATGACCCTCAAGGGCCAACAATACTATGAATTACACGGTGGAACCTCCGGCCATCACCACCACGCCCTGTGCCTTAGGTGTGGTGACTGGCGCTGCATGACCTGTTCGGTCGAAGCTCCCAAGATCTCCGGCTTTACCGTGACGCATCATTCCTTTGTCGCGACCGGGTATTGCGGCCGGTGTACATGAGTTGAGACTGTGATGACACGATCGAACCCCCATACCGGCATGGTGGTGATCGTGGTCGCGGCCTACGCGCTTCTGGTATTTCCCTTGCCGCTGACCATGCTGAGCCATGGTCTCGCGATGGCGCAGGGCGACGCCGCGCACTCCGACCACGATGAGCATGCCTGGTTGGATGACGTCGTCAGTTCTGCCCTCCAGTCAGACGGGGTGGTTTTGCTTTCGGGGACGGCGGTCGTGACGCAGCTGCTGGAACCTCCCGCGCCTGTTTTCTCCACAACCCCCAACGCAGACGTTATCCGCGGTCCACCTCCCCGTACGTCGTAGTCCTCTCTTTTCAACACTGAGATTCGGATATTTAAATGGTGACGGCGGTGGTCGTTTTTCGCCCACGGCGTGCCGTGTACTGCATTTCTTGAAGGGAGAAATCATGTGGATGATGTGTGTGGAATTCATTCGTCGCCAAGGGTCGGTTCACCATGCCGCGACCGAACTGAATCCAGGAATTCAGGGAGCCTTACCGCTTTCGACCACGGGGCGTATCGACCGTGTCGGGGCGTGGCTTTCATTGAGTTGCGCGGCCCACTGTATGGTGGCTCCGCTCTTGCTCATAGCGTTCCCGCTCGCGGGGTTAGGACGATTCGTCAACCATCCCATCGAAGGTGGTTTGTTGGTCGTCTCGGTCGGGCTGGCGGTGGGTAGCCTGTGTTGGGGCTTCCACATTCACCGGAGGGGGCGGGTCTTATTTGTGCTCGGCTCTGCGCTCGGAATGATTGCCACGGGACGGTTCTGGGCTGAAGAATCTCACGAAACGATCTTGGTCACGGCTGGGGCGGTGACACTCGCCGCCGGCCACCTGCTCAATCGCCATCTGTGCAAGGCCTGCGTGCCCTGCCATCACGGCGAGGCGGAAGTCGAGTCCCACCGATCTCAACCGGCCGTCGCCCACCATCGCTCCACTCCGCCCAACCGCGCATCCTTCCTTGGGTTGCTCTGCCTTGTGGCCTCGGTTGGATTCGCGCCCGTTGCAGCGTCTGCGGCCCCAATCCCAGTGGTGGCGACCATTCCGGTGTTGGCCGACTTCGTGCGTGCGGTCGGCGGCGACCAAGTGCAGGTCAGGAGCCTGATCACTGGCTTGGAAAGCGAGCACACCTACACGCCGAAGCCCAGCGACCTTGAAGCGGTGCACCAGGCGGCAATGCTCGTCAAAGTCGGCCTCGGACTCGAGGTGTGGGTCAACGGCATGATCAAAAACGTGGATAATCCGTCGCTGCTCGTGGTCGAAACCTCACGTGGCATGGACATCATCCCGGGCGGAGATTCGCATGCGCACGTTGGAGAGGGTCACCGTGATTCGCCCGAGACGGAAGAAGCACACAGGGAGGGGAATCCCCATGTCTGGTTGGATCCCGACAACGCGAAGATCATGATCCGTTACATTTCGGAAGGCCTCATCCACGTCGACCCGGCGCGACGCGCGATTTACCTGGCCAACCAAGTCGCGTATCTGAAGCAACTCGACGACCTCCAGCGATCGATTGCGGAGGGGTTTGCGTCGGTCTCCAACCGAAAGATCATCACCCATCACCCGGCATGGCCGTATTTCGCGCGGCGGTTCGGCCTCGATATTCGGGGCGATATCTACACCCAAATCGGCAGCGAGCCATCGGCCAAACGTATTGCGGGCCTGGTCCGGACGGTCAATGCCGAGCACATTAAGGTCATCGTTTCAGAGCCGCAGCTCTCCCCGAAAATCCCCGATGCCATCGCTCAGGAAACGGGGGCCAAAGTGGTCGTGCTGACCCCGCTTCCGGGGGCGCTATCGGACACGGGGGATTATCTTTCGATGATGCGCTACAACGCGCGGACGCTGATCGAGGCGTTGAGATGATTCCACCTGGCACGCGATTCAGTTGTCGAAGGCCAGGGGTTGCGACGACCCGAGCATACTGGTTGTCATGGCGGGCAAGCGCCGGGAGGCAAGCCAGACCACGCCTTGTTTTGGCGAGCCAAACGCTCGAGACGGAATGGGGCCCTGGGACAAAGCGTGTCCTCATCGCGGACATCGTTTGTGGCATGTCGTGTCCGCTGTTCTCAATGTCCTCTTCTCAGCGCGCGTTACAGGGCCTATAATGGGCGCCTTTGAGGCACTGGCCTTGCATTGGAAGTTGCTCGGTGGGGGTGACCATCATGCGAGGAGGCTCCAATATGCGCGCGGGATGCTGGGTTCTTTCGATGCTATTTGCCGGAGCGGTCTTATTGAGTGGCTCACAGGCTGCCAACGCGTCTGGCTTTTCGATCTACGACTTTGGCGCGGCGGAGCAAGCCAAAGGGAACGCCGTGGTGGCCCAGGTCGATGCCCCTTCGGCCGTGTTCTATAACCCGGCAGGGCTGGCGGGCCTTGAAGGGACCGATCTCCAGGTGGGAACCACTGCTGTCTTTCCCAAGACCGCTTTCCACAGCAATGTCACGGGCCAAGACACGGACGGCGATGCCGGTGCAGCGTTTCCTTCCTATCTGTTCGTGTCGCAGCGATTGGCTGGTGCCTGGGGGATGGGAATCGGCATCTTTGCCGCCTCAGGGAACAAGGTCGAGTATCCCAAGGACTGGGAGGGTCGTTTTGTCGTGACCTCCGCGGAGTTGCGCCAAGTGCATCTGGCGCCCTCGGTGGCGTACCGCGTCTCGCCGCAGGTGTCGGTTGGAGCCGGCGTGGTCCTCACGCGAGCCGACTTCCAGCAAGCCAGTCAAATCGACTTGTCGCTGTTCAGCCTTCCCGAAGGGACTGCCGATCTGGAGGGTGACGGCTACGGGGTGGGCGCGAACGTGGGCATGCAGGCCCGGTTCGGCGCCACTGCGGTCGGCGCGGTCTACAAGAGCGCATCCAGCATTTCCTTTGACGGGAACGCCAGATTTCAGGTTCCCGCGCCCGCGGCGTCGTTATTTCCCAGCGGCGGGATGGAAACCTCGCTCAAGTTTCCCCAGATGGTCATTGTGGGAGTAGCGAACCGGGCGATTCCGAGGCTGACCCTAGAGGGCGACGTGCAATGGAGCAACTGGAACACGTTGGACAGCCAGGCCATCCGGTTCGATACCAACACGCTCACGGTCCAGGACACCAGCGTGCCCCTCGATTGGCAGGACACGTGGACGTTTCGTATCGGCGGTCAGTACGACGTGAGCGACACGGTGGCCTTCCGAGCCGGATACAGTTTTGATCCAAGCGCCGTTCCCGATTCGACATTGAGTCCCGTGTTTCCGGAACCGGACAAACAGCAGATCACCGTGGGGCTGGGAATCACCCGAGGATCGTGGACCATTGACCTCCTGTACGGAGTCCTCATCACCGAGAGCCGGCAAGCGAACAACTCGCTGACCGGTCTTCCAATCCACAACGGGACCTACGACAGCTCAACGCAGGCCGTCGGACTTTCCGTGCGCGGCCGGTTCTGACCTTGTGGAAATCCGCGGCCTTGTGCTAGATTCGCGGCACGTCGGCATCCGCGGAGACTTTCTTGCCGCCTTCGCTGCGCTTCCCATGCCGATCCCGGCCCGGAAGGGCCGATCTCACACGCGCTTCGCAAAAGAAGGAACGAACATGCGCGTCGGGATGATCCCCGAAAATCCGCTTGAATGGCTGCTGACCCGAGCCAATGCGTTGCCGTTTCCTGTCGCCGACACGTTCGTGGCCATCATCCAGGCCCGGGCGATCATGGCAGCGACCCGCCTCGGCGTGTTCGAGGCGCTCTCCAAAGCGCCGGCCTCGGCCCCGGAGCTTGCCGCCAAATTGTCATGCACGGACAAAGGCATCCAGATTCTGCTCAACGCGTTGGTGGGCTGCGGCTATGTCGCGGAGAGCGGTGGCCGTTACGACCTGGCGCCACGTGCGCGCAAATGGGTGACGCCCGACGATCCGCGATCCATGAACCGGTTCATCGACTTCCAGTACGACCACTGGGAGTGGTGGATGCGTCTCGATGACGCCATTCGCACCGGGGCGACGTTGGACCTGCACGCCGGCATGCTCGATCCGGCCGGGTGGCGCCGCTACATCTACGGGCTACACGATCTGTCCAAGATGGCCGCGCGGGAACTCGTCCTGCGGTTTCGGTTGCGGCCGAACCAGACCCGATTGCTCGATATCGGGGGCGGCCATGGCGCGTACCCGGCCGCGTATTGCCGCAAGTATCCGAATCTTCACGCCGTGATGTTCGATCTCCCCCCGGCCTTGGACGTGGCGCGCGAGATCGTACAAACCCACTATCGGGACGTGGCGAATCGTATCGAGCTTCGCCCCGGAGACCTGGCCAAGGACGATCTGGGGAGTGGCCATGACGTGATTTTCATCTTTAACCTTCTGCACCACTTCGACGGCGCGGAAATTCGCCGCATCGTCCAGAAAGTGGCCGGCGCATTGAATCCCGGCGGTGCGTTCGTGATCCTCGATCAATTCAAGCGTGAAAAAGGGGCGGGCCCGGAATCCTACGCCGCGGTCCTCACGCAGCTCTTGTTCTTGGTCACCAGCAACGCGGGAAGCCTGGATCTCGGCGAAGTTCGTGCTTGGTTGGAGGAGTCGGGTTTTTCGAACGTGCGAGCGAAGAACCTGCGAGTCGGTCCCGGAACCTCGTACATCACGGCGGTCAAACGCGCGTGAGAACCCAGAGGCGGGTGTATGACGATCGTGCCCAAGGGCATGCTGATCGTCGGTACTGCCATCGCGACGGCGTCCATCGGCGTCTTGGTCCTCAAAGATCGCCGGAACGCGCCCAACGTGGTCGGGTTCTTCTTGTGCCAGGCGGCCGCCCTCCAGGCGCTCTTCCTCCTCGGCCGGGAATGGCTGCTCGACCAGAACCGCGTTCCACTCCCCTGGAATAACCTCGCCGACGCCAGCGGCGTGTTGTTTTCATTCGCCGCCGTGTCGTTCGCCCTCGCGTTTCCCCAACCCGTCCCTCGCTTCCGCGCCGCGGTCACCGTGCTGGCCGTGGTCTCCGCGCCCATTGCCGCAGTCGCTCTGGCAGGCGGCAACTTCGCGGAGCACGCCGTGGTCGACGGGGTCCACGTCTTTACCACCACGCCTTTCTACCGGGTCTACATCGGTTACGTCCTGCTCTGCATGGTGGCGACGTTTGGAGTCCTGGTTGCCAAATACCGTCAGGAGGGGACTGCGAGCGCGAACGAGACCGCCCGGAAAGCGGTCGGGACGGTCCTGATCGGCTTCTCTGGCGCGATCGCGGTCGGACTCATTTTCGCATTCATCCTGCCCCTCCTTTTCCACGAGGTTCGATACTTCTATCTGCAAACGCTGGGCTTTCTGATCGCCACGCTCGTCGTCTTCTATTCGGTTGTGCGGTTCCACGCGTTCGACGTCCAGACCGTGGTGCACAAGACGCTGAGCTGGCTCGCCTTGTCGTCGGTGCCGCTGGCCGTCGCGTTCTGGGCGGGCTCCTGGCTCAAGCCCCGCATGGCCGAGGCGTCCTCGTCGGACTGGGGACTGGCGATCGGAGGACTCGCCTTCCTGATCGGCCTGTATCTGTACGTCGCGCAGCCGTACATCGATCAGCTCTTTGACCGGCGGCAATACAACCTCCGGCGGACCCTGGAGGAGATGATCACGGATCTCGCGGTGCTCCAAGAACTCCGTCCCATGGCGGAAGGCATCCTCGCGCGTGTCTGCCGCGTGCTCCCGGTCGAGGGCGCCTGCGCCATGGTGCTCGCCGATTCACGCGACCGGCTGGCGGTCGTCGCGTCGCAGGGCCGTGGCGTTGAGGACTCGATCGGGCTTCAGGCCGACGCGCTGAAGCGGCTCGAGACTGGAGAGGTGCTGGGGCTCGATCGTGTCCGAGACGATGCTGTTCAGACGTGGCTGGAGCCATTGAACTTCGCGGTCTGTTTCCCGCTGGTGCAGCACGGCCAGGTCGTCGGAGCCATTGCCTTGGGGAAGAAGCGGAACCTGCGCCGGTTCTCCCCACGGGAAATCGCGTTTCTGTCGCGAGTGGCTGCGACGGCAACCATCGCGGTCTCCAATTCGCTGCTCCTGGAACGGGTTCGTGAGCTGGACCGCCTCAAAACGGAATTTCTCTCGGAGATCGCCCACGAGCTTCGCGGGCCGCTCTTCGGCATTTCGAGTATCGCCGATGGGCTGGCGGCGGACGACGATCACGCCCTGACCGACGACCACCGCCGGCTGATCGACGTGATCCGCGTGACCGCGGTGGAGATGAAGGAGCTGGTGGAGCACCTGTTTGACTTGAACAAGCTCGAAATGGGGGTTATGCGGTTCGAGGTTCAGCCGATGGACGTCCCCACGGTGGTGAGCCTGGCGGTCGACCTGGCGAGGGATTCGGCTCGGGCCAAGGGCCTCGCTCTCGATTTGGCGATCGACGACAGCCTTCCTATGGTACAGGGAGACCGCGCGCGAATCCGGCAGTGCGTGACCAATCTGCTCTCGAATGCGATCAAGTACACCGACCGCGGGACCATCCGCGTGTCTTGCCGTCTTCACGGGACCAACGTGCGCGTGGCTGTCGAGGACACCGGGCCGGGGATGGGTCCGGAAGAAGTGAAGACGGCGTTTGAACGCTACCGGCGCGGCCGAGAGGTGGCAGCCATCGAGGGGACCGGCCTGGGGTTGGCGCTGACCAAGGAAATCATCGAGGCCCACGGAGGCAGCGTGGCGGTCGACAGCGCACCAGGGCGGGGAAGCACGTTCTTCTTCGATCTTCCAGTCCAGCAAGTGACGCCCCAACGCGTGACGGAAGGGTCGCACGGCTGGCCGGGCCGGCCGTTGTTCAGAACTGCGTCCCTCGGGACAGGGCCCCAAGACGGCTCTTCGTGGACTATGCCGGAGTCCCTACATGGCCGGGGTGAAACGATTCTGGTCGCCGATGATTCTGAAACGGATCGTGAGGCGCTCCGAGCGTCGTTGGCGGGGAAGGGATACACGGTCTTGACCGCCAGAGACGGCCTGGAGGCGCTAGACCTGGTGCGTTCCCGCAAGCCGGGCTTGGTGGTGACCGACCTGATGATGCCCCGGCTGTCCGGCGCCGAGCTCTGCCGTCTCCTCAAAGAGGATCCCGATACGGCCTCCGTTCCCGTGATCCTGGTCACGGCCCGCAACAGCCTGGGCGACATGGTCTTCGGGATCGAGATGGGGGCTGACGACTATGTGGCCAAGCCGTACGACACGCACGAGCTGGCCGTGAGGATTTCCGCGCTACTGCGCATGCGGAGGATCCGGGAGGACCTCGAGTCGGCGCAGGCCCGCCTGGTCGAGATGGAACTGATCGCGACCTCTGCGGGGACATTGGCGCACGCGGTCAAGAACCCGGTGGTGATCATCAGAAACTACGTGAAGTGGCTGCGGGACGCGATTGAGCGTTCGGACAGCCGTGAAACGGGTGACGCGCTGGCGCGGATCGACGCGGCCGCCGCGGCCATCGCGCGGATCATCGACGGCCTCAAGCGAGCACACCTGGAGCGGCCGAGGAAGACCTGGGTCCACCTGCCGGAACTCCTGGATGGCGCATTCCGTGAAATGGCAGAGACAGCGGCCGGCGCGGACGTCCGTGTCGTCCGGGAATATGAAGACGGGCTGCCTCCGGTTGAAGGGGACGCGTCCCAACTCATGATGGCATTCACGAATCTACTGACCAACGCGATCGAGGCGATGCCAAACGGAGGGATGCTGACGCTCAGAGTTTTTACAACGGGCTCCGAAGGCATCCAGATCGAAATTCAGGATTCCGGATCGGGGATTCGAAAGGAGTTGCAGGAGCACTTGTTCAAGCCGTTCATCACGACAAAGATCGGCGGCACCGGACTGGGGCTCTGGACCGCGAGGCGGATCATCGAAGCCCATCACGCCGGACGCCTGGTGATCGATTCTGTTCCAGGAAAAGGCACCGTGGTCCGGGTGTGGATGCCGACGCGAAGCCCGACAGGCAACGCTGTGCGAGAGGTGGTGAATCATGGAACGAGCCGAGATTCTGATCGTTGAAGACGATCCCAACTACGTCGAACTCTACGGGGCGGTCCTCAAGTCCGCTGGCTACACGACGGCGGTCGCGTCTGACCCCAAGGAGGCGCTCGCTTCGATCCAGCGGCGCGCGCCTGACTTGGTACTCCTCGATCTAACCTTCGAAGGCACGCCGCAGGCGGGATTGGATTTCATCCCAGACGCGCTCCACCGATGGCCGGATCTTCCCATCACCGTGGTGAGCAGCCAGGATCAGAGCGCGATCATTACCAAAGCCCTGGAGTTGGGCGCGGTGGATTACATCGTGAAGGATCAATCGCTTTACGACCTGCTCGCGTTCCGGGTGAGCCAGACGCTGACACGCACGCGTCTGGAGCGCCGGATCAAGATGGACGGCGGGTTCATCTTCGACGCCGGCCGGGTAATCATCGGGCGGTCCCCCGGCATGTTGCACGTCTACGACCTCATCGAGCGCGTCGCCCAACACCGGTCCACGGTCCTCATTCTTGGCGAGAGCGGGACCGGGAAGGAACTGGTCGCCCAGGCCATCCACGCGCGCAAGGGACTGCCCAACGCGCCGTTCGTGTCGATCGACTGCGGCGCGGTTCCCAAGTCCGTCCTGGAACCGGAGTTGTTCGGGGTGAAGGCGAACTACCCCGGCTTCCACAACAAAGAGCGACTGGTCGGCAAGCTGGAGGCCGCCGGAGACGGGACGCTCTTCCTCGACGAGATCGGCAACATGGAGATGGACCTGCAGGCATCCTTATTGCGGGTGCTGGAGGAGCGCCGGTTCACACCGCTAGGGGAGACCACGAGCCTAGCGCTCCGAGCCCAGGTCGTCGCGTCGACCAACGTGAACATCGACGCGGCGATCCGAGCTGGAAAATTTCGCGAGGATCTGTACTACCGCCTCAACGAGGTGCCGATCGTGCTACCACCGCTCCGCGACCGGAAAGAGGACATTCCGCTATTGGTGCGACACGTGCTCGCTCAACACGAGGTGCGGTCTGGAGATCGGATCGAGATCGTACCGGAGGCGGTCGAGAAACTGATGGCGTATGCCTGGCCGGGAAACGTGAGGGAACTCGTCAAGACTCTACAACGTGCGGGCACATTGTGCCGATCGCGTTATCTCACGCCGAAAGACTTGGATCTCAGCCCAGCGACTAAGCCTGCAGTTGCTGCCACCGAATTCACACCCATCGACGAGTCGATTCTGTCAATCTCGGTGCGTATGCCGTCGGAGACTGCACCGTTGGCTGAGTTCACTCGCGTGGCCAGGAGGGCCTATGCGCGGCATGCGATGGCGCAGGCCAAGGGCAATCGGCTCATGGCAGCGGGACTTTTAGGTGTGGATATCAGGACGCTGCGGCGGCTTCTGAACGACCATCGAGAGGATGAGGCGTCGTGACGGGTGTTGCAGAAATCGTGGAGGGCTTTATGTTCAAATAGCATGTCGGACCCGGTCGAGCAATCCAGGCCCACGGCTCCAACTGGTTTGAGGGGTCGTTAAAAGATGTCACACGATTGTTACTGAAGAGATTCTATTGATTCTCCAAGAGGATGTGGGTAACCTGAAATGCAGGTGTAAAATGAGACGCCCCAATCGGGCGTCTACTCAAATGTTGGGCATCACATTCCTGGTCGGGGGCTAGAAAATGGAGGTGAAAAAGGGGATGATCACGCGCCAGAGCGTAATACCTGCCAATATAGTTGGCGCGATAACCCCAAAGAACGCCAAGAACCGCTCACGACCACGGCTGGCACGATACCCGCGCAACCATGTCACGAAGACAAAGATGTTGATCGCGATTTGAATCAGGCCGGACACAACATTCAACCCTACGAAGAAGTCCGTGAGATTGGCGATAAGGAAGAAGGCGAGCCCAGTCGCTGCTGAAATCGCCATCCACCGTCGATTGTTACGCATAGGAAGCTCCTTCATAAACTCTATTCATTTCCGGCTATGAAGTGCGACATGATTGCCCTCAGTGTCCTTGAAAATTGCCATAAAGCCATTCTCTCCGATACGGGTTTTATTTTTGATAATTGTTCCGCCCGCAGCCTCGACGCGCGCCAGAGGTGCGGATAAATCTTCCCCGCCATTGAGGTAAACCATCGTGCCCGCAGCACTTGGCTCACTATCCTTGCTCTCTCTCAGAGAGCCGGATGCTACGCCCGGGACAAAGGGGAAATTGGCTTGTTTGCCAGGGCCGATTTCAATCGACTTCAATTCGACAGACATCACCGTGGAGTAGAACTTCATTGCCCTGTCCAAATTCTTAACTGGAATGTCAAACCAAACGACAAAGTTATTCATTACGATTCCCCTTCCGTTTATTAACTTGCAATATGCAAGTATAAGCAGAATACCCAAAGTAATTGCATTTTGCAAGTCATTTTTATACAATACATTCAAATGGGCAAAAGCAAGACAGATTGCAGGCAGTCAGGGTGCCCCATCGCTTTTACCCTAGATTTACTCGGGGATAAATGGTCGCTGTTGATTATCCGGGATATGATTTTCAAGGGAAGGTGCTACTTTGGTGAGTTTCTTGAAGCTAACGAAAAAATAGCGACCAATATATTGACTGACAGGCTCAAAAAACTCGAAGACAGTGAGATTGTTACTAAAACCCAAGACCCTGAGCATCAGAAGAAATACATCTATGAACTTACACCGAAAGGGGTTGGTCTCATTCCAGTAATTCTTGAGGTCATTCTCTGGGGCACAAAAAACGATCCGAATACCAAAACTCCAAAAGAACTTTTTCGGCGCTTAAACAAGGACAAATCTGAATTGACCAGGGAAATTATTGAGGCGGTGAAAAACCATGAGCCAGCCCTCAATTGTTTATCGAGTATGAAATATTAGATGCCGAAATGCCCAACCCGGCGTTCAAGCAGGACGCCGCAAAAGCGCGGCGCCCCTTAACTTTACGTTAGGCGAAGACAAATCGGTGAGTTGCGTTCCGAAGGAATTTTTAAGTGCTGTTGCGATTGGGCTCACACTGGTAGCGTTCTTTCCCTACATCAGCGCAATCCTTAAGGGCACAGTTAAGCCGCACGTGTTTTCCTGGGTCATCTGGGGAACAACTACATTCGTAGTGTTTCTTGCGCAGCTTGACGACAATGGCGGTGCCGGGGCTTGGCCTATAGGCGTATCCGGAAGCATCACAATAGTGATTGCGTTACTGGCTTATCTGAAGCGGGCTGATGTTTCGATCACTAGAACAGACTGGTCATTTCTTGTCTCGGCAATCTCTTCCTTGCCGGTTTGGTATTTAACATCAGACCCGTTGTGGGCCGTTGTCATTCTCACAACCGTCGATGTTCTGGGGTTCGGTCCAACGGTCAGGAAAGCGTATGCGTCGCCACACTCAGAATCATTGCTGTTCTTTGCTCTGTTTGCGGCCCGTAATCTCATCGTCATCATGGCGCTCGAAAACTACACCGTAACAACGGTATTGTTTCCTGCTGTAATAGCGGCAACATGTGCGTTGTTAATTGCAATGGTCGCGTACCGCAGAAATGCACTGGCAATTTGAGAGGGCGATGGAACCATCAATGCGCATTAATCTCAGAACAGATTTTGGGCGCATAAAGCCGAAATCGTACATCCCGATTAGTGATGCCCAACGCGTTCACCCCGACGCGCCTAAGCGGTGCGCTGGTTGACGTGCCCGTTGGGCTATCGAGTTATCTGTGACGATCACTGAGGCGACGACGGCGGAAGACTACTCGGGCGGCCGAGCGCTCATTGAAGAATACACGGCCGTGTTGGGCGTTGACTTATATTTCCAGAACTTTGGGGGGGAACTTGCAAATTTGCGAGACGTGTATGGACCGCCCGCTGGTTGTCTGCTGCTCGCGCGAGAAGGCGCGGCCGCCGTCGGCTGCGTGGCAGTACGGCGTACAGAACAGGAGATCTGTGAGATGAAGAGACTCTATGTCAGACCCGAGCAACGTGGCCGCGGCGTCGGGCGGTCGTTGGCCGTGGCGGCACTTGCACGCGCACGAGGGCTTGGTTACCGCCGCATGGTGCTTGATACGTTGCCAGCGATGAGCAAAGCGCAGTCGCTGTACGAGTCGATCGGGTTTCGAGAAATCACGAGTTATTACCACAATCCTTTGCCAGGGGTCCGGTACTTAGCGGTCGATCTTGTCGTCACTGTATAAGAGACCACGCCGCCTCCGGCTCGGGTCGGCTGTCGGCTGCTCAGCCGGAGTGGAGTAAGGAGAGAAGGACGATGATCGACAACACATTCGCCACGCATTTCGCAGAAGAATGGATCGGGGCATGGAACAGCCATGATCTGAGCCGCATTCTCTTGCGCTACGCTGAGGACTTTGAGATGTCCTCGCCGGTCATCGTGACGATTGCCGGTGAACCGTCAGGAACGCTGAAGGGCAAGGATCAGGTCGGCGCGTATTGGGCGAAGGCCTTACAGCTAATTCCATGCCTGCGTTTTGAGCTGATCACGACCCTGGTCGGGGTAAACAGCGTGACGCTCTACTACTAAGGGTGCGCGCGGCCGACTCGCCGCCGAGGTGTTTCACTTCGGCCAGGATCACAACGTCGTGAAAGCGTTCGCGCACTATGCCGATTGAACTGCTCCTACGGCCAACCGGTTCAAGCGGCTCCGGCCTTACGCGACACGGGGCATAGGGGAATGAGATCCGAGATCTACACTCCTGGCCATAGTGACAACGCGTCCGACTTCATGGCCAAGCGAACGCTTGAGTCACACGGGGAGTTCTTTGCGCCGTACCTTGAGCCTGGCATGTCCGTTCTCGATGGTGGGTGCGGTCCTGGATCGATCACCGTGGGGATCGCAGCCCGCGTCGCACCCGGGAACGTGGTCGGCGTTGATGTCGGGTCGTCCCAGATAGACCGCGCAGTGGCCACGGCGACGCGCGAGGGTGTGCGCAACGTCCGCTTCCAAACCGCCAACTGTTACGCACTGCCGTTCGGGGACGGCACATTCGACCGGGTTTTCAGCCATGCACTCATGGAGCACGTGGCTGATCCGGTCCAAGCGCTGCGTGAATGCTTTCGAGTCCTCAAGCCCGGAGGCATGATCGGCGTGTGTAGCCCTGATTGGGGCGGGTTCATCCTCTCCCCTCCGTCGCCCGAACTGTCGCGAGCGGTCGAGGCGTACACGACGCTCCAGTCCAAG
The DNA here is from genome assembly GCA_040757335.1 of Nitrospirota bacterium. Classification (NCBI taxonomy): domain Bacteria; kingdom Pseudomonadati; phylum Nitrospirota; species Nitrospirota bacterium. Next base: position 101,820 of record JBFLXB010000008.1, read on the forward strand.
AATGGTGGCGACGTGGATGTGGGACGGAAGCTCGGTCTCCATCTTCAAGCCGCCGGGTTCGGAGTCGTTCGCCTGTCTGCACGATACGAGTGCTATCCGTCCCTTGAGTTCATCGGCGAGTACCTGGCGCTCCAGCTTGAACGAGAAGGCCACGGACAATCGGCAACCGTCTTTCGTGCGTGGAGTCAACAGAAGGCAGGCATGTTCGCACAAGCCTGGGTCTCTGTGGTGGCGGTCAAGCCCCGATGACGCCGAACCCTACCTTCCACCGAACTCACCGCAGGCGGCGCGCCGGTGGCGGCGCCCGTTAGCGTTGCGCCGCTCGACCTCGGTTGAGAGGCGTCACTACCGATCGGCGACCGCTTCGTTTACCGCCGAATCGGTCGTGAACAGCGGCAGGACCTCCTCCCCGATCTCCTCCAAGACATCCGCAGCCGGTCTGCTGCCGTATTTGAGATTCAGGACGACATGATTCACCCCGATCTTCTGCAACGCCTGGAGAAACTCGATCAACCGGTTTCTCCCCAGGCGGAAACCAAGGTGAATCGGCTCCGGGGCGTCGTCTCGATCCGTTGTGAGGTCAATGTAGAGAGATTGAGCGAAGGGTTTGAACGTCTCCGGGCAATAGTGTTGTGTCAGCTCGCGCCACTCCGTTATCGCCAGCGCCTGGCGGCTCAGACTCCGCGGGTAATAAATCCATCCATCCGCATTCTTTGCGATCCATGCCAAATCCTGCTGACTGTTGCCTGTAACCAGCACGGGAATACGTCCGTCATGTGGCTTTGGAATGAGATCGACTCCATCCATGCGCCCAAAGGGCGATTCAATGACGGGAAACGAACTGTTCAACGCTTCAAGAACATAACGCAGGGTCTCGCGAAGCCGCTCGCCTCGCGTGGTAAAATCGATTCCGAATGCCGGATATTCCGACGGTCGGTCTCCCGAGGCGATCCCAAGCACCAACCGTCCCCCGGAAAGCCGGTCAACCGACGCGGCCGCCTTGGCAATATGTAAGGGATGCCTGATCGGGAAAATGATGCTGCCCGTGGCTAGCGCAATGCGTGACGTATGCGCGGCGATATAGCCAAGATAGACCCAGGGATCATAGATCTGTCCGACATCGCCGAAGCTCGGGTCGCGGAGGGGGACATCGCGAAACCACAAGGCGGAAAACCCCAACTGTTCCGCGCGCCGGGCGAGCTCAACCTGATGCTGCATGAGGGGTGTATCGCCTTTATAAGATTCGATGGCGAAGAACACACCGAGCGTTAATCGGCCAGGCGCAAACATTCGTCGGAACCCCGAATTTGTTCTCGGCGTATCCATCGAACTCTCCTTAATCTAGATATCCCGATCAGTCGATATATTAATCCGTACGTCAGACCCCATCTGATGCCGGAAGGTCAGCTAGAGACTACGCTTGATGTGCCGTGCCAGGGCTTCGATGCCCTTCTCATCGCGTTTGTAATATGTCCACTGACCTAGCCGTGTGACGGTGACGAGGCCAGCCTCTTGCAGCTCGGTCAGGTAGAGGGAGACAGTCGACTGTGAGAGGCCGACCTTGTGTTGAATGTGTTTCACGCACACACCCACCTCACGCATATCTGCGGCCTCCTGCCGAGGAAAATGCTTCTCCGGCTCCTTCAGCCAAGAGAGAATCCGTAAGCGCGTGTTGTTGGATAAAGCTTTAAATGCCGCGATCAGACCGTGGCTATCGTCGGTAATTTTGATCATGGCCGAACTATATATCTAGGATTCTCGATATATCAATATTAAAGCGCACTCGCCTCACTGGGAGGGGAGTCAAACGGACGATTTCATCTTGAAGCGCTGATGGAGACCGAGGACATTCGAGGCGGTGTGCCGGTCTCCGAGGTCAACGTTGGGTTTAAGATCGCACCCCGGCCGCGGACGAGTAAGGAACAGTCCGGTTCACTCGACGGCGCAGACCTAAGACGTAGCCCACGATCTGGCTCCCGCTCGATATTTCGCCCGCAGCTCAGCGCCTGATTCGTTAGGCGGACGCGGAGCCAGGCGCAAGGACCCCTCCTCTCTGATCGCCGCGACAACGTCCAAGATACCGCGCGCCTTTGTGCGCAGGCTTCCGTAGGGTGTAGAGACAATCGGCCAATACGTGGCCGTCCCACCAGCTCACCAAGTTGCAATCCAACACGCAGCCGCGTGATGCCCCAGCACCGAAGAACCACTCTCGCCAAAAACTGATCTCGTCTGGCCGTTTTTCGTGTGATCGTGCCTTGGTCTCGCCCCGTATGATCGCTGCGAGCGCGTGGCGCCTTCCGCACCTCGGACGATACCTTTGGAAGAAGCGGTCACAAGAAGCGCATTTGGCGCACGGGGTGTCCGGCGACCCGCCTCACGACGGCTGGAGGTAGTGAATTCTCGTCGCGCCGGTCGGCATGGTTCTGGCAATTTCCCTCTGCGACCCTGTCTGCGTCATGGATGACGTCCCAACAAAATCTGGCCAGAAATACAAGGCTCTGAAGGAACGGCTTTGGAACCAACCACGTCCTCGCCAGATTCTGGAGCGCCTCGAACAGCACCACGCCACGCCGCCGATGCTGGAAACCGTGGCGCAGACCTTTGTGAACGGGCGGCACGGGGATGCCGAGATTCAATCGGCCATCTACGGCGAGCTGCTCCGCAACCGGGATCGGACCGCGGTGCTCAAACGAGTCGGCGATCTCCGCCAGTGCTTCCAGAAGATCCAACAAGATCTGTCCCACGTCGCGCGCGAGCTGCGTCAACTCAAGGTCTGGGAGGGACACCGTGTCCTGGGGTACGAGTCCTGGGGCGAGTGCCTTGAGAAGGAGTTGGAGTTGTCCGATCAGGTGGCGAGAATGCTGCTTCTGGCGGAGGAACAGGGGGACCGGGCGACGTTCGATGCGTTCATGCGGACGCTCATTAAAGGGTACGCCGCGCCACGACCGCCGGTGCCGGTGAAATGAACGAGGGACCGCCCGAGGCCTGGTGTTGGGAGACATTGCGGAATCTGCGCTGGCCGGCCCGCGTACTCTGCCCACACTGTCACCGACCCGCGGGCCGGTATCATCGAAAACGGTATGCGGTGTACTACAGGTGCGTGCCGTGCCGGCGAATGTTCTCGGACCTCACCGGCACTCCATTCGAGGGTGGCCGGTTGCCGCTCGCGTGTTGGTTTCGAGCCGTTGCGTGGCAGATGATGAGCGAGACCGCGAGTTCCGCCGCGCTCGCCCACGCGGTCGGGGTGGACCAGCGAACCGCAAGGAAGATGCAGCGTCGCCTAGCCGCACTCGACCGTGATCCGTTGCTGCGGTCGATCGGAACCAGCGTCCTCTGCCGGAAGCCGGACTGGTATGTGCACGTTGGGGTGGGTTCCGACACGGTGTCAAAACCCACCCGTTAGTGCATGACGTGGGAGAGTGAGATGAGCATCGAGCAACAGAGTGAGCATCGCGAGATGGACCGGCTCATCGAGCAATACGTCGCAGATCCGCAGAGCCTCTCATTGGAGGAGCAGCGACGGATCTATGAGCACTTTCTGAACCGCGCTGGCACGGACGACGCCGAAGCCGATCAGTTGAAGCTGGCGCTTCAGGCCGTAGATCAAGCCCTGGGCCGCGCCAAGCAGGGGGATCCGGCGTTTCGGGTCACCCCACGGGGGACGTACCGGCGGCGCGACGCCGAGATGAAACTGGTGCCGATCGACGCCCTGATTCCTAACGACGACAATCAGGACCTGTTTCGGGACATGGAGGGCGAGGACTTTGAGCAACTCAAGGCCTCCATTCAGGAACTCGGGGTGATCGAGCCGTTGGTCGTGGACGAAGAGATGCGCGTCATTTGCGGCCACCAACGGCTGCGGGCGGCGAAGGCGCTGGGTGTGGGATCGGTCCCGGCGGTGATCCGGGCAGTAGGGGAGCCCGAGACCCGGGCCATGATCACGATCGAAGAGAACATCCGCCGGCGCCAGCTCCAGCCTTCTGAGATGGCCCGCGCCATCAAGAAACTCGCGGAGCTGAAGAGCCGAACCGGGCAGGTGGCCGCGGCGGTCGGGCTTTCCGATCGGCAGGTCCAACGCTATCGCGGTCTCTCGGATCTCATCTCCGAGCTGTCGGCCCTGCTGGACGGCGGCACGCTGACGCAGCAGGTGGCGATTCAGTTGGCCCAGTTGGACGAGACCGTGCAGCGCGAGGTGTATCAGGCCATGAAGGACCGGATGGCCAGGACCCTGGAGGAGCAGAAATCGGTTGAGTTCGAAACGATGCACGCCGGGCTCCTCAAAGAACTCGACGATTTATCGGCGGGGGCCAAGAAGCTAACGGAGCGCGACGGCGAGCTGACTGCGCGTCTGACCGAATTACAACAGCGCCTGGATCGCGCGGAGGGACAGGTCGGGGGCGAGATCAAGGCCAAAAAGATCCTGGAGGAGGAACTCGAGAAGGTCCGCGCCGAGATGTACCGGAAGGTCCAGGAGAAGCAGGCGCTGATCGACAAACTCACGAAAAACACCGAACCGACAGTGGTCCCACCGCCCGATTACCAGGCGCTCAAATCCGAGAACGCCAAACTCAAGGCCGCGTTGAAAGAGAGAGGGGAGTCCGTCGCAAAAGCAACGCCCCAGGCCGGCGCCGTTTTGGCCGAACTGGACGCCCTCATCGGTACCCGGTTATTGGCGATCGATCCTGACTCCCTCACTCGGAACATCTCACCAGCCGCGAAAGACCAGCTCCAATCTCTCCTGCGAAAACTGGAGGCTTGGATCGCAGGTGTCAAACAACGGCTCGGCGCTCCTCGTATCGCCACCAAGAAGTCCTGAGGAGCAACGGTGTCGCCGCTCGATTCCGACGACGAGTCGACCGACCAGGATTCAGCGCCGCAACTGTTCACCGACGACGAACGCGATCTCCTCGTGAGACGCCTGGCGCTCTGCGGCCTTCCCACGCGAGAGATCGTCCGCATCACGGCTGCTTCCGGCCGGACCGTGGCCCGCATCATCCAGCGCTGGGGCATCCGGCGGCCAAGACCGGAGCACCGGACTGTCGCGAGAATGCGGAGAACCCAGCGCCTCGGAGAAGTTCTCGCCGGATATTACACCCTGAACGAGATCACGCTCGATTCGCTCGATCGGTTGGCCAGGGAACACGGCCTCTCGGTCAAGGAACTGTTCGATCTAATCCGCGAAAACGTCTCGCCGTCCCGCTGGGTGATCCGCACCTGTCTGGCCTGCGGCCAATCGGCCCTGACGTCGTCGGCGGCTGATCGGTATTGCTCGGCGTGTAAGGGCACCGTGAAGAAAGCTCGAGGAAAGGTGGACGAGACGGTGCTTTACGAGTGATACGACTGGACCCGGAGCGCGCTCACCTTGTCATTTCCCTCTCGTTTCACTATTCTGGGCCGCAACAATTCTGCGGTGGAGAAACGCGCATGAAGCGACCGGTGCGGGCGACGTTGTATCACCGGATTCGGGAGATCCTGGAATCGGCCCGGACCCTCGTGGCTCGGACGGTCAACACCACCCAAGTGGTGGCGAACTGGCTGATCGGGCGGGAGATTGTGGAGGAAGAGCAGAAGGGACGGCGGCGCGCCGGGTATGGCGAGCGGCTGCTGGAATCCCTGGCGGAACGTTTGTCTGAAGAATACGGAACCGGCTATTCCGAACGAAACCTGCGTTTCATTCGTCAATTCTATTCCGAATACTCCAGCCTGCTGCCCACGGATGTCATTCGGCACGCACTGCGTACCGAATCCGGGGGTACGCAGAAATCGCTGCAATCTGCGATCTGGTACGCACCGCGTACCGAATCCTGGAAGCCCGGGCGGCTTCACCAGAACCTTTCCTGGACCCATTACCGGACGCTGCTCAGAGTGGAGAACACACAAGCCCGTTCGTTCTATGAGATCGAGGCGCTCAAGAACAACTGGTCGGCGCGCGAGCTGGAGCGACAAATCAACAGCCTCCTCTACGAGCGGCTGGCGCTCAGCAAGGATAAGAAGGGGCTGATGAAATTGGCCACAAAGGGCCAGAACGTCCAGCAGCCTGCGGATGTCTTTAAGGATCCGGTGGTCATGGAGTTCTTGGGGTTGCCGGAGTCGCCCCGGCTCGTTGAATCGGACCTTGAACAGGCGCTGATCAACAATCTGCAGGCGTTTCTGCTGGAACTCGGAAAGGGGTTCGCGTTCGTCGCCCGTCAGGAGCGACTGACGCTGGACGGCGACCATTTCTATATCGATCTGGTCTTCTATCACACCGTCCTCAAGTGCTACGTCATCATCGACCTCAAGACCGGCAAGCTGACGCACCAGGACCTTGGCCAACTGCAACTGTACGTCAATTATTACGATCACGAGCGGCGAACTGAAGACGACAACCCCACGTTGGGTCTGATCCTGTGTGCGGATAAGAACGACGCCGTGGTCCGGTACACCCTGGGGCCTGAGCAGGAACAGAAAATCTTCGCCAGCCGCTACAAGCTGTATCTGCCTACCGAGGCCGAATTGAAGGCGGAGATCCGCCGCGAGGTCCGGCAACTGACGGGCGGGCATCTGACGCGCACGCCGCGAAGGCGAACGCCGTGAACCGTTCTCCCAAAGGGCTTTCATGCGCCAACAGGCGCGGACTGCCGCGTAAATCTTAAGGAACCTCTGATTAAGGCTTCCTGAGCGCGCCAGGGGCTCTTGAGGAGTCGTCAGGTGGCGTGGTGAGCAAGGCGGGATGCGGCCCCTGCGCCGACTCGCTCGCGGGCGCAGCGGGAGACCGGGAGGACCGGGGGTTATCCCGCCGCGAGCAGCACGCGCCGAGCCATGTAGAGATTGGCCAGGGCGCACGTCACCCACAGCCGGTGCGTATTCTTCGCCAGCCCTCGATAGCGGACCTTGGTAAAGCCGAAGAGGCGTTTGATGACCCCAATCGCATGCTCCACCTTCGCCCGCACACGCGACTTGGTGCGGTTGCGGGCGCGCTCCGCGTCACTCAGCGCTCGATGACGGCAAGCCTTGCGCTGGGTCCAATCTCGGGCCGCGGGGGCATGGGCCCGAATAACGTCGCCTTGCCCGCTGTAGGCCGAATCGCCCCACACGCGCGTCTCCCGGCCGTGCAACAGCTGCGGCAGGACCTGCGAGTCGTGGACATTCGCGGCCGTGGCCCCCACCGCGTGAATCAGTTTCGTCCGGCTGTCCACGCCCACATGGGCTTTCATGCCGAAGTACCACTGGTTGCCCTTCTTCGTGGAGCGCATCTCGGGATCGCGTGCGTGGGCCTGATTCTTGGTCGAGGTCGGCGCGCTGATGATCGTCGCATCGACAATGGTCCCGCGGGCGATCCGCAGCCCGTGTGCGGCCAGATGCTGGCTGACCGCCGCAAAGAGTCGCGGGCCGAACCCGTGGGCCTCCAGGAGTTGACGGAACTTGCAGATCGTCGTCTCATCGGGCACGGGTTCGCGCCCCAGGTCGATGCCCACAAACCGACACATCGACCCCGATTCATACAGCGCCTCTTCGGCGCCCGGATCGCTCAGGTTGAACCACTGTTGCAGAAAGTACAGCCGCAGCATCCGCTCCAGTCCGACGGGCGGGCGGCCGTTCCCGGCCTTCGGATAGACCGGCTCGATCAGGGCACACAACTCCCGCCACGGTACGACCCCGTCCATCTCGGCCAGGAAGTGCTCCCGGCGGGTGGGCTTGCGATACGGCTCGAAGGGGCTCGCGGCGAACGTCATCTGGCGCATGCGGCATCCTCCTTAGGGATGCCGCCATCATACACCAAAACGCGGTAACTTGATCAGAGGTTCCTTAAAGAAACGCTGCCCAGTTTTTGGGCGATGTGCTCAGAACACGTTCATTAGGGCTCTCCACTCGCGTTCCCACAAGCTGTCCATACGATTTTTAACAGTATCTGTGGAGATGCTCGACGTCGTCGCCAGCCGCTCGGTATTGCTTGACGTGTAAGAACACGGTCAGGAAGGCGCGGGGGAAAATGAACGAGGCGGATCTCTACGATTGACCGTCTCAGTTCGTCGAGGGGCGGGCCGCCTCCATTCCCGAACGATTTTTCCGGCGCGGCCGAGGGCCTAGGAATAGAGTCGTTTACTACTGCCAGCCAAGAACCAGTCAATACAGCGGTTTAAGTCGTCGCTCCAGTATTCATCCGGGCGGTCTGGAACGGGCTGGACAATCTCAATTAACTCCGGTTGCTGAGGCCTTGGCAGCAGCCAATTGCTGACCGTGTATAGAAACCGCTTCCAGTCTCCAGTCGATGGATGAAGATTCACAGCCAGAATGTCAAAGTCGCCAAAACGGTATGGGCGTGTTTTCTGGCCATCCTTCTCGCCGCTTCTGGTCTTTTGGACCTCGGCGACGTACATCCTTCCCGAAGGACACGTCAGAGACGCGCGTGACCGCGCCGCGTACTCCTTTGGAACACCGGCCTCCTTTCGCTGGAGCTTCACCTGAATTCGGACACGAGCGTCGGCTTTCTCAAGGAGAAAATCGTAGGCTGGGTTGCCAATGATCCCGGCGGCCCTCCAACCTATCAACTCCGGAACAATCGCCTCTTCAAAGGTCGCCTCCGCGAGAATGCCACGAATCCCGCGCTGGGTCAGATCCGACGAACGTGCAATTGCCGTCAGGATCGCTTCAGCGGTCGTGCCCCATTGCTCTTCGAGCGGGTGAACTGGAATCCGCTGTCGCAGGTAGTTGAGGACGAGCCGCCGCTCTTCCTCACTGGATCTGTCGATCAATTCGCGGATCTCATCCGTCAGTTTGCTCATTTCGTCGGTCGTCCAGCCGGCTCCGGTTTGAAGTCTTCTACTTCTTTCCGTCGGACAAGTAGGCGTCCTCCGATCTTTAACACGGGCAACCGTCCTTTCTTCACCAACCGCGCGATGGCCTGCCGTGATACACCCCGAAGCCGTGCGGCTTCGGCCTGGGAGATCCATTCATTGGGGTCACGAAAATGAGTTGACATTGTCAATCAATTATGCTAGGAATCATTTGCCGGTCATTATATAATGACGTGCCCAAAAATGGAGGTTAACTGCCGCCCATGCCACGAGACCGCGTGCGCACCGATTTGAATCGAGCCGATGTAAAGACTTCTCTTTCCAGTGAACCGCTTTATCGAACAACCTACGGCGCCGCGTTCCTCGGCGACTCGCAAGAACTGCTTGCTCAAATCCCGACGGGCAGCGTCAATCTCGTTTTCACGTCTCCGCCTTACGCACTCCACTTCAAAAAGGAGTACGGGAACGCCCAGAAAGGTGACTACGTCAGGTGGTTCCTTCCCTTCGCGACTCAGATCCTGCGCGTGTTAAGAGACGACGGCAGTTTTGTCCTGAATATCGGCGGTAGTTACAACGAAGGGAAACCCACCCGTTCGCTTTAT
>JBFLXB010000009.1 GCA_040757335.1 Nitrospirota bacterium
TAAGCGGCGCGCTCCCCGTGTTGTGCGTCAGTGCATCTTCATCGCCGCCTGCTGTAAGCTCGCGACCACGGACCACCGTAGGAAATAGATAATAACAATGACCACGAGCGGTGAGAGATCGATGCCCAATCCGTAGCCTCCCATGACTCGGCGGATTGGGTGGAACACCGGCTCCGTCACTTTACGGAGGAACTGCACGATGGGGTTGTACGGGTCCGGGTTGACCCACGACAACAGGGCAGCGATGATGACTACCCACATGTAAAAGGTTAAGACCATATCCAACACCCCGGCCAGCGCCGACAGAAAATTCGCTGCTACGAACATGCGTCTCCCTTCACGCTACCACCCGCAGTCCAAAAATCGCGGTACCGACTCTGACCATCGTGGCCCCTTCTTCGACCGCGATTTCGAAATCACCGCTCATGCCCATGGAATACTCGGCAGCCCCGACCACGCAGCCCAGGCGGCGCAGTTCCTGAAAGTACTGGCGCATCTGTTCGGGGTCCGAAGCCGCCGGGGGAATAGCCATCAACCCGTCCAGCCGCACGTGGCGGCACGAACTGAGGGTGTTCCAGAGCGGCTCCACCTCCTCCGGGGCCACCCCGCCTTTTTGCGGCTCGCGGCCCACGTTGACCTGAATCAGAACGCGCTGGACGAGCCCTGCGCGGGCCGCCGCGTCGTCGATCGCCTGGCCCAGTCGCAGACTGTCGACCGAATGAATCACGTCAAAACGTCCCACCGCGGCGCGAACTTTGTTGCTCTGCAATCGCCCGACCAGGTGCCAAGCCAGACGAGCGGAGTCGGACCCGCTCCACGCGTCAGCTGAAGCCATCTTCTCGAGTGCCTCCTGCACCCGGTTTTCACCGACGTCGCGCAAGCCGGATTCGAACGCCTCCCGGATCGCGGGAAGCCCCACACCCTTGGTGACGCCGATGAGACGGACCGACAACGGATTCCGCCCCGCGCGTTCGGCCGCGCGCGCGATCCGCTCGTAGACATCGGCCATGCGATCGGCGATCGTCGTCGCAGTCAGCGTCAGGCCCCGGCCGCGACGTGCACGGCGCTCAACATGCCTTGCGGCCGCTTCCCCTCCCTACGGTAGGATGAGAACAACGCCGGCTGGCACCGCGTGCAAAGGCCAAGGGCTACGACGCGTTCCGGCGCAATCCCGGTCTCGGCCAGTTGCCAGCGGACGAACCCGCCGAGGTCGAAGTGTCCCTTCTCTCCGGAGCGGCGAGACACCCACCGGTCCCCTTCGGGCAAACGCGACAACGGCTCCAAGACCGCGCGGCCGACTTCAAAACAGCAGGGCCCGATATGCGGACCCAGCGCAGCTTCCAGACGCGACGCGCTGGCGCCGAAACGATCCACCATAGTCCGCACCGCGGCGTGCGCGACGCCCAACAGCGCGCCCCGCCAGCCGGCGTGGACCGCGGCGACGGCCCTCGCCCCGGGATCGTGCAACAGCAGCGGCACGCAATCCGCGGTGGTTACCCCCAGCCAGCAGTCCGTCCGATCGGTCGTCAGACCGTCGGCGTCCGCCCCGGCGGTTTCGGTCTGCCACTGCGCGGCGTCACGCTCGTCGGACGGGACCGCCACGATGGCGTCTTTGTGCACTTGTCGCGCGCTCAGGACCGGCGTGCCTTCGATCGACCGCGTCGATGCGGCGGGGAACCGCCGGGTCCCGAACCGATGCGGCGCGGAAAATCCGCTCAGGACAATCCATTCCCCTTCCACGCCGACGTCAACGCGGTACGCCGAGACGGACACGCCTTGGTCCACTAGTCCAATTGTTTGCGAAGGAAGGTGGGCACGTCCCACTCCTCCTCCGTCAGTCCATCTCGGGACTTCACGTTCGCGGTCTTTTTCGTCGGCGAAGCGACTTCCATAAACAGGCTACGCGTGGAAGGCGACGCCACCGGAACCGCCACGGGCCCCACCTGCCGCGCGGGGGCGTCGTTCAGCGACCGAACGGGCGCCTCCGTCGGCAGGTCGAATCCGGTCGCAATCACGGTGACCAGCACGTCGTCCGCAAGTTGGTCGTTGACTACCGAGCCGAAAATGATGTTGGCGTCGGGGTCGGCGGCCTCCTGGATGATCGACGAGGCTTCGGTCACCTCGTGCAACGAGAGGTCGGGACCGCCCGTGATGTTGATGAGCACGCCCCGCGCGCCTTGGATTGACCCGTCTTCGAGCAACGGGCTGGCGATCGCGCGCTGTGCGGCCTCGACCGCGCGCTGTTCGCCGCGCGCCCGTCCCATGCCCATCACTGCGCGTCCCATGTGCGTCATGATCGCCCTGACATCCGCAAAGTCGACGTTCACCAGGCCCGGGACCGTAATGACCTCAGCGATCCCCTGCACCGCCTGGCGCAGGATATCATCGGCGACCGCAAACGCACGTGTCAAGGGCGTGCCCTTTTCCACCACGCTGAGCAGACGCTGATTGGGGATCACTAGCATCGTATCGCACGCGGTCCGCAGCTCGCGCACGCCCTCGTCCGCCTGGCGCATGCGCCGCGCGCCTTCGAACGTAAACGGCTTGGTGACCACCGCCACCGTCAGCGCGCCGGTTTCTTTGGCGATTCCCGCGATGACCGGCGCGGCCCCGGTGCCGGTGCCGCCGCCCAATCCCGCGGTGATGAAGACCATGTCGGCCCCGGCCAAGACTTCGCGGATCCGATCCGCGTCTTCCAGCGCGGCATCCCGCCCGACTTGCGGATTGGCACCCGCCCCCAGCCCTTTGGTGAGACGCGCCCCCAGCTGGATCTTGGTGCTCGCCGGCGACGAGCGCAACACCTGCAGGTCGGTGTTCGCGACGACAAACTCCACCTGGCTCAAGCCGCTCGCGATCATCGTTGCGATGGCGTTACAGCCCCCGCCCCCGACGCCCATCACGATGATGCGGGCGGGCATCGTGCCCTGCGTTTCTTCGTCAAATAGGAACATGCCGTCTCCTCCCTGCCGCGTGTTGGTCGGCCTCATGCCGGCCCGCAGTCCCGCGGCGCGCGGGCTAGGAGCCTGTCCATGAAAGGCCGTCTGCGGCGTTGTCGCTGCGCTTCCGGTGCTCACGTACAACCCAGTACGCTCCGCTCCGGTTCTCGCTCCGCCTTGCATCCGGCGCTTTCCTGAACAGGCTCAGAACTACATGATTCTGATCAGCTCCTAAAAGAACTCCTGGGCCCAATCCCTCATCTTACGGACCACCCGATGCCATGCCCCGTGGCCGTTACGGGGCGCGCGGGTTGGCTCGCGGTGCTTGGCCCCATACAGGATCAACCCCACACCGGTCGCGTACATCGGGCTGTTGATGATGTCGACCAGCCCCCCCACGTCCAGCGGCGCGCCGCGGCGCACGGGCAGATTCATCACGCGCTCGGCCAATTCGGGCATTCCATCAAGGATGGACGTCCCGCCGGTGATCACGACCCCGGCCGCCACGCGGTCCTCGTACCCCATCCGGCGCAACTCCTGAGCGACCAGCGAAAACATCTCCTCCGCGCGCGGTTCGATAATTTCGGACAAGAGTTGTCGCGACAACACCCGCGGCGGCCGTCCACCCATGCTCGGCACTTCGATGGTCTCGTGGTCGCGCACCATCGAGGTGGCTGCGCATCCGTAACGGATTTTGATCTTTTCGGCTTCGTAGGCGGGGGTGCGCAAGCCCACCGCAATGTCGTTGGTGAGGTGATTCCCGCCGATCCCCAACACCGCCGTGTGCCAGACGCCATGGTCCACGATCGTGGCCAAGTCGGTGGTGCCGCCGCCGATGTCGACCATCGCCACGCCCAACTCGCGTTCTTCGGGCGTCAGCACGGCCTCGCTGGACGCGAGCGGCTGCAGGATTAGATCGATCACCTCCAGGCCCGCGCGGTTGATCGAGCGGACGATGTTTTGCGCGGACGTCACCGCCCCGGTGATAATGTGGACCTCAACCTCAAGGCGGGTCCCGAACATCCCGATCGGGTCTTTGATCCCTTCCTGGTCGTCCACCGAGAATCCGCGCGGCAGCACGTGGAGAATTTCGCGGTCCATGGGAATCGCCACCGCCTTGGCCGCCTCCACCACCCGCTTGACGTCCGCCGCCGCGACCTCGCGGTTCTTGATCGCGATCACCCCGCGGCTGTTGAAGCCTTTGATGTGCGAGCCGGCGATCCCGGTGTAGACGGAGTTGATCTCCACCCCGGCCATCAGCTCGGCCTCTTCCACGGCTTTTTTGATCGACTCGATCGTGCTCTCGACGTTGACCACCACCCCCTTGCGCAACCCCCGCGACGGGTGGGTGCCGATGCCGATGATTTTCACGTGGGGGCGCTCCCCGGGTATCGCCCCCTCCGATACCTCGCCCACGATGGCGCAGATTTTCGTGGTCCCCACGTCCAACCCCACGACGATCTGATCTCTCTTCGCCACGACTCTCCTCCTCTCAGGCGCCCATCGCGGCTACAGCGCCCGATCCCACCCGGTGACCACCGCGCGGTCGGGAAACCGCAGGTCCACCAGCCGCGGACTCGGGATTCGCTCCGTTGCGTTGTCGGCGATCGCTTGGACCCGGCGCCACTTTTCGACGAAGCCACCGCGCCCGATCCGCACGTGTATTCCGTCCGGCAGCCTGACCACGGGGTCGTCGGGGTTTGCCACGTCGATGACCAACGAGTCGATCGGGGCCAACGAGACGTCCGCCGCACGGAATCCGGCCAGAATTCGCGCCGCCAGCCGGAGCCGCTCGGGCCGCGACGTCGACGCCCCGACGATCACCGGAAAGCCGTGGGCAAGTGAGGCGGGGCCGATCGCCCACCCGTCGGCGTCCACCAAGACGCGGCCTCGATCGGTCGCGGCCACTGCAGCGGGTACGCACTCGGCCACCTCGATGACGAGCGTATCGGGGAATCGCTTCGTGATGGTCACGGCCTTGACCCATGGGCGGCCTTCGAGCCGCGCGACGAGCTGTTCGCCCTTGGTCGTCCACAGGTGCGCCCCGAGGGGCACGGCCGCCCACGCCCGGACCTGATCGGCATTCAGTCGAACCGTGCCCCGGACCTCCACCCGCTCGATTGTGTCCCAGCCGCACAACCCGGCCGTGTCGCCAGCCCCACAGAGACTGCGAGCCGTCCACCACAGCACGCCACCGGCGAGCCCGGCCAGCGCGAACCGCCCGATCAGGCGACGCGCCAGGCGTTTTGGTCGCTTCATGCCCCCGACCCCTGCGCCTCGCGCACGATCGCCACCACCAGGTCGTCGAACGAGAGTCCGACGCCCCGCGCGATGTCGGGCAGAAGGCTCGTCTCGGTCAGTCCCGGGAGGGTATTGACCTCGAGCACGTATGGCGTGCCCGCTTGGTCGACCAGGCAATCCACCCGGCCGTATCCCGCGCCCCGCAGCGCCCGAAACGCGCCCAACCCCACGTCCAGGGTGCGCCGCATGACGTCGGGCGGCAGCGTGGCCGGAAAGATGTGCTCGGACATCCCCGGCGTGTATTTGGCGGTGTAGTCGTAGAACGCGGTCTTGGAGCGGATCTCGATCGCGCCCAGCGCGCGGTCGCCCAGAATGCCGACTTGCACTTCTTTTCCCGCGATGTACGCCTCGATGAGCACCCGCCGGTCGTACCGAAACGCCTCGCCCAGCGCCGTGGGAAGGTCCGCGGCGCTCGCAACGAGACTGACCCCCACGCTCGAGCCTTCCCCGTTGGGTTTGACGACCACCGGAAACGCGAAGGGCAATGGAGGGGGCGCGGGCTCCGTGAGGAGCACGTAGCGCGGCACCGGCAGGCCCGCGGCCGCGAACAGCGTCCGCGAGATGACCTTGTCCATCCCCAGGGCGCTCGCGAGCACCCCTGAGCCGGTGTAGGGAATCCCGAGGATTTCCAGCAAGCCCTGAACCGTGCCGTCTTCACCGTAGCGGCCGTGCAGCGCGATGAACGCCAGCGTGACGCGCTCGCGACCCAGCCGTTCCACCACGGACGCGTCCACGTCGATGCCCACTGCGTCGATGCTCCGGCGTCTGAGCGCCCCCAACACCGCCTCCCCCGAGCGGAGCGACACCTCGCGCTCCGCGGAGCGGCCGCCCATCAAAACTCCCACGCGCAGTTCGGCCGTCATTCCCGTCCCACAAGTCGGATTTCCATTTCCAACGTGACGCCCCGCTCGCGTTCAACCCGGCCGCCCACGTGGCGGATGAGCGCGGTCAGGTCCTTCGCGGTCCCGCCGCCCACGTTGACCATGAAGTTGGCGTGGCGTTCGGACACCTGAACGCCCCCGATCCGATATCCCTTGAGCCCCAACTCGTCGATGAGCCGGCCGGCCGACTGGCCGGGCGGGTTCTTGAACACGCACCCCGCGTTGGGAAGGTGCAGCGGCTGCGTCTCCCGCCGATACTCGAGGATCGCCTGCATCCGGCCCTCGATCGCGGGAGGGTCGTCCGGCTTCAACCCTACGGTGCAGCCCACCAACACCCCGGGCGGCAGATGCGACTCGCGGTAGGCGAACCCGAGCTTGGACGCGGCGATCTCCACGATCTCGCCCTCGAACGTCATCAACCGGACGCTCTCCAAGACGTCGGCGATCTCGCCGTCGCGCGTCCCCGCGTTCATCACCACCGCGCCGCCGACCGTGCCGGGAATGCCGCAGGCGAATTCAAGACCCGATAGCCCCGCGTCTTTCGCGGCGTGCGCCAAGGTGGGGAACGGGCCTCCGGCTTCGGCGTACAGCCGATTCGTCCCCGCAGGCCGGATCGCCTTGAGGCCGGACAATCGCAGCACCACGCCCGCCATGCCGCCGTCGCGAACCACGATGTTGGTGCCGCCCAGCACCATCACGGGCACTCGGGCGGCGCGGGCAGCCAGCAACGCCTCCCGCAGATCGGCCTCGTCAGCGGGAATCACCAGCGCATCGGCGGGGCCGCCGATTTTCATCGAGGTGAACCGCGCCAAAGGCTCGTCGTACCGCACCTCCCCCCTGATGTCCTTCAAACTCGCACGGAGGTCAGAACGTGTCGTCAATGCTGTTCGTTCGGTCATCGATTCCCGTCCAGGGAGCCTAACACCTGAGCCTGTTCAGGACCGGTCAGATGCAAGGCGCCGCGAGACCCAGAGCGCAGCGTACTGGGTTGTACGTGAGGCGAGTGGCGCCACGAAGAAGTGGCGCCAAGCCACGAGCGCCGCCGAGACGGTGAGGCGGCCGTGCAACCTAAAGAGCGGCAACGCCGCAGATGACCGGTGCTGCGCCACCTGTAAGGTCCCTTCGGACCGATTACCAGTCGCGCCCTTGGCGCGTCCAGGTTCATGGACAGGCTCATCCCCGCTCCAAGTACGCGGGCCCCACCTTCCACACGTCGCCCGCACCAAGCGTGATTACCATGTCGCCGGGTCGCACGATCTGGACCAGTCGGTCCACCGCCGCGTCGCGGTTCTCGATCCACGTGGCGTCGCGGTGCCCGTGCTCGCGGATCCCCGCCACCAGCGCCTGCGCGGTGACCCCCTCGATCGGTGGCTCACCCGCCGGATAGATATCCAGGACCAGCACCACGTCGGCCTGGTAGAAGGCCGTACAAAATTCCGCGAAGAGATCCCGGGTCCTGGTATACCGATGAGGCTGGAACACCACCACCACCCGTCGCCCCCACCCGTCTTTCGCCGCGGCCAGGGTGGCCCGGATCTCGGTCGGGTGGTGCCCGTAGTCGTCGACCACGAGGATGCCCCGCCGCTCGCCCCGGATCTGAAAACGCCGTTCGACCCCCGTAAACTGCGCCAGCCCTTCGCGGATCGCCGACACGGGCACGTCCAGCTCCAGGCCCACCAGGATCGCGGCCATGGCGTTGGACACGTTGTGGGCTCCGGGGACGGTCAATGTGAAGCGGCCCAGTTCGGTCGCGCCCAGGCGTGCCTCGAATTCAGAGCCCTTGGCGCTCAGGCGCAGCGACGTCACGGTCAGATCCGCCTGGGTGGTCCGACCGTAGGTGCGCACGCGCTTCTCCACCTTGGGGATCAAGGCCTGGAGGTGCGGTTCATCCAGACAGAGCACCGCGGCTCCGTAGAACGGCACCTTGTTGATGAAGTCGAGGAACGCGCGTTTGATCGCCTCGAGGTCGTGATAGTGATCCAGATGTTCGCGGTCGATGTTGGTGACCACGGCGATCGTGGGCGAGAGCTTGAGGAACGACCCGTCGCTCTCGTCGGCTTCCGCCACCAGAAACTCTCCCTGCCCCAGTTTGGCCGGTCCTCCGAACCGATTCAGCTTGCCCCCGATCACCGCGGTGGGATCCAATCCGCCGTGCGCGAGCACCGTGGCGATCATCGACGTGGTGGTGGTTTTGCCGTGCGCGCCGGCGACAGCAATCCCGTATTTGAGCCGCATGAGCTCGGCCAGCATCTCGGCGCGAGGGATCACCGGGATCATCCGCTCGCGAGCCGCGATCACTTCGACGTTGCTCGACGAGACCGCGGACGATACCACCACTACTTGCGCGCCCTCGACCTGGTCGGCGCGATGGCCGATGTACACCGTCCCGCCCAAACCCTCCAGCCGGCGGGTCGCCTCGGACACGGCCAGGTCCGACCCCGTCACGCGATACCCCAGTGTCAGCAAGACCTCCGCGATCCCGCTCATCCCCGATCCGCCGATGCCCACGAAGTGTAGGCGTTGGATCTTCTTATACACCGGCGTCCCTCACCCCTCGACCAGCGCGAGACACCGACGCGCGATCTGTTCGCCGGCATCGGGGCGGCCCAGGCTGCGGCTCGCCGCCGCCATTCGTGTCAGGCGCGGCCGGTCGCCGAGCAACCCCGCGACCATCTCTCCCAGCCGCTCCCCGCTCAGATCGCGCTCCAAAATCACCTGCGCGGCGCCGGCCGCCTCCAGCGCGCGGGCGTTGTGCTCCTGATGGCCGTGCGCGGCGTGTGGATACGGGATGAGCACCGCGGGACGGCCGCACGCGGTGAGTTCCGCCACGGTGGTGGCCCCAGCGCGCGAGACCACCAGCGCCGCGCCTGCGTACGCCGCTCCCATGTCGTCCAAATACGGCTCCACCTTTGCCGTCACGCCCGCGGCCGCGTACGCGCGTTGCGTGGCGGCGTGATCCGCGGGTCCGGTTTGATGGACGATCGACAGCCCTCGGATCGCCGCGAGCCGCCCCAGCGCGCCCGTGACCGCGCGGTTGATGGCCACGGCCCCTTGGCTGCCGCCGAAGACGAGCAGGGCCGGGGCATCGGGCGGTAAGGTGCGCCCCGCCGTCACGACCGTCCGGCGGACCGGGTTGCCCAACACCTCCACCCGACCTCGACACGCAGCCCGCGATTCCTCGAACGCGGCCACCACCACATCGGCCAACGGCGCCAGGAGCCGGTTCGTCAGACCCGGCAGCACGTTCTGCTCCAGCAGCACGATGGCCCGGCGCATCAGGAGGGCCGCCACAATCGTGGGGGCCGCGGCGTATCCGCCGACCCCCACCACCAGATCCGGTCGAAACCGCCTGAGCACGGCCCACGCCTGCGCGAACGCGACCGGTAGTCGCACCAGCGTGGCCGCGGCGCGCCAGACGCCGCGCCCCACGATCCCGCGGACCCGGATCGTGGCGAGTTCAAACCCTTCGCGAGGCACCACGCGCGCCTCCAGCCCCCGCTCGGTCCCGACGAACAACACCGAGGAACCCGGCCGCAACCGAACGAACTCGTGCGCCAACGCGATCCCAGGGTACAAATGGCCGCCGGTACCGCCGCCCGCGATCACGATCCGCATCCCCACCCCACGCCGCGTTGCCGCGAAATATTGAACAGGATGCCGACCGCCAACAGATTGGCCACCAACGACGACCCGCCGTAGCTCACCAACGGCAACGGCAGTCCCTTGGTGGGTAACACGCCGGTCGCGACCCCGATGTTGAGCGCAGCCGCCAGTCCGATCGCGATCGACAGACCGAACGCGAGCAAGCGCCCGAACGGATCCGCGGTGGCCAGCGCCACCCGCCAGCCACGCCACAGCAGCGCGGCGAACAGCGCCAGGATCGCCAGCGTCCCCCACAACCCCAATTCCTCCCCCACCACCGAGTAGATGAAATCGGTATGCGGTTCGGGGAGGAAGAACAGCTTTTGCCGCCCCTCGCCGAGCCCGACCCCGGCCGCCCCGCCCCCGCCGATCGCCAATAAGGACTGAATGACCTGGAACCCCGAGTCGGTGGGGTCGCTCCAGGGATCCAGGAACGCGAACCATCGCCGCCTGCGATAAGCCGTCCCCATCACCGCGTAGGCCACGAGCGGGACTGCGCAGAGCGCCAACGCCCCCAGGTGCGTCAACCGGGCGCCGCCAAGGACGCACAACAGCCCGGCCACGGTCGCGAGCACCACGGCGTTGCCCAAGTCCGGCTCCGCCGCGATCAGGCCCACCCCCACCCCCACCACCGCAAGCCCTGGGGCCAAGGTCTTGAACGATCGCAACGCCTCGCCGCGTTTGGCCAACACGTGCGCCAGGTAGACGATGAACACCACGCGCGCGAACTCAGAGGGTTGGATCGTGAATCCACCCGCGCGAAGCCAGCGGCGCGAGCCGTTCACCGTCCAGCCGGCCACAAGCACCACGGCCAAGATCGCGATCGTCCCCAAGGTCAGGGGCACCACGAAGCGCCGCCACCAGTGGTAATCGATCACGGCACCCGCGCCAAACGCCGCGACCCCCACGGCGGCCCACATCGCTTGGCGGGAGATGAAATGGGTCGCGTCGCCGTACCGCGTGGTGGCCAGAGCCGAACTGGCGCTGTAGACCATGACCAGCCCGATGACGACCAGCACGCCGGACACCAACACGATCAGGCCGTCGCCGCGCCCCCACATGTCGGGCTCCAGGCGCGCGCTCAGCCACGCCTTGGGGGTACGCGGAGCGGTCCGGCGCCTCATAATGCGTTGACCAACGCTTTGAAGCGTCGGCCCCGCTCTTCGAAATCGCGAAAGAGATCGAAACTTGCGCACGCCGGCGACAACAGGACCACGTCGCCAGGCACTGCGCTCTCGGAGGCGATCCGCACCGCCTCCTCCAGTCCGTCCGCTTCGGCCACGGTGGTGATCCCTTCAAACGCCTGCCGGAGCTGCGGCCGCGCCTCCCCGATCAGCACCGCTTTCTTGACCCGCCGCGCCACCAGCGGTCGCAGCGCGGAAAAGTCCGCCCCCTTGCCCACGCCGCCTGCAATGAGGATGACGGGGCGGCGAAAGCTCTCCAGCGACTTCTGCGCCGCGCCGACGTTCGTGCCTTTGGAATCATTGATATACGTCACGCCCCGCAGTTCCCTCACGAACTCCGAGCGATGTTCCAGCCCGCGAAACTCCGCCAGGACGTTCCCGACCACCGCCGCGTCGATCCCGCGAAGCAACGCGACCGCGGCGGCGGCCATGGCGTTCTCGACGTTGTGCACGCCCGCGATGCGCAGACGATCCAGCGCCAGGACCAGCCCGCGTCGCCCGCCCACCCGGTACACGATGTTGCCGCCATCGACCCACACTCCGTCGCCGGGCGGCTCGGCCAGCCGCGAAAACAGCACCCGCCGAGCGGCGATCTTCCCGGTCAACGCCGGGTCGCGGCACACCGGGTCATCGGCGTTCAGAACGGCCGCATCCTCTGCGCGCTGGCGCTCAAAGATGCGCCCTTTCGCCCTGGCATACGCCTCGAAATTCGGATACCGGTCGAGGTGGTCCGGCGTGACGTTCAGCAACGCCGCCACCGCGGGACGGAACGTCACCACGGTTTCCAACTGAAAGCTGGAAACCTCGAGCACGACCTCACCCCACGCCGAGCCGGGTTGGACCGCCTCCGAGAGGGGCACGCCGATGTTCCCGCCCACGAAGGTTCGCCGACCCGCGCCCTGGCACATCTCCCCGGTCAGCGCCGTGGTGGTGCTCTTGCCGTTGCTGCCGGTGATCGCGACGATCGGGGCCGACACGAATCGGGAGGCGAGCTCCAGCTCGCTCCAGATCGGAATGCCTCTCGCCTGAGCGGCCTGAAGCGGCGGGCTGGTCAGCGGCACGCCGGGGCTCAGCACGATCAACTCCGCGTCGCGAAACGCCTCATCCGGATGCGCCCCCAGGAACCAACGGATCTCCCCCGACTCGAACCGCGCCGTCCACGGGGCCAGTTCCGCGGCCGGGCGGCTGTCCGTGACCGACACCGCCGCCCGCTCGCGCAGCAACAACTGGGCCGCCGCGGCGCCGCTGCGCGCCAGCCCCACCACCGTCACCCGTTTGCCTTTCAGGTCCACTACCGTAGCTTCAAGGTACTCAAACTCAGCAGCGCCAGGATGATCGCGATGATCCAGAATCGCACCACGACTTTCGGCTCTTCCCATCCCTTGAGCTCGAAGTGGTGGTGAATCGGCGCCATCAAGAACACGCGCTTGCCCCGCGATTTGAACGACGCCACTTGAAAGATCACGGACAGGGCTTCGATCACGAACAACCCGCCCACCAGCAGCAGAAGCAACTCGTGTTTGGACACCACCGCCACCAGACCCAGCGCCGCACCGAGCGGCAGCGAACCCACGTCGCCCATGAACACGGTGGCGGGATAGGTGTTGAACCACAAGAACCCGAGGCTCGCGCCGATCATCGCACCGCAGAACACGGCCAGCTCCCCGGACCCCTCGATGTAGGAGATCAGCAGGTAGTCGGCGATCTTGCGGTGTCCGGCCGCGTACGCCACGATCATGTACGCGGTGGCGGCCACGATGACCGGACCGATCGCCAACCCGTCGAGCCCGTCCGTCAGGTTGACGGCATTGGAGGCTCCGACGACCACCAGTAGCACCAACGCGGGGTAGAACCAGCCCAGGTCGAGTTGCGCCGTCTTGAAAAACGGGAGTGCGATCTGCGTCGAAAACCCCGGGGCCTGAGCCAGCACGGCTGCGGCCACCGAAGCCACGAGCACTTGGAGCGAAAATTTGTACCGCGGGATCAAACCCCGCGAGTGGCGCTTGACGACTTTGAGGTAGTCGTCCCAAAAGCCGATGAGTCCGAACCCGACCGTGGCGAGGAGTACCACCCACACGTATCGATTCGTCAAATCGGTCCACAACACGGTCGAGCACACCACGGCAATCAAGATGAGGAGGCCGCCCATCGTGGGCGTTCCCGACTTGACCTGGTGCGACTTGGGTCCTTCTTCCCGGATCTGCTGACCGATGTGCAGGCGCTGCAGCCAACGAATGATGGCGGGCCCGAGCAGGAAACTGATGACCAACGCGGTCAACACTGCGTAGATCGTGCGAAACGTGATGTAGCGAAAGACGTTGAGGAACGCGAAGTCGGTGTGCAGGGGATACAGAAGGTGATAGAACATCCGCGCTCGCTGTTATGAGGAGGAGGGGGCCGCCGGCGCGGGTGCGCCGACGCCCAGTCCCTCCGCCACGTACTCCAACCCCACTCGCCGCGACCCTTTGACCAAGACCAAATCCCCGGGCCGGCTCCACGCCGCGATCACGGGGAGCGCCTCGCCCGCGGTCTCTACCCACGCGATCGCGCGGGCCGGCATGCCCGCTTTGATCGCCTCGTCCGCGAGCCACCGCGCGGCAGGGCCCACCGCGACCAGGCCGTCGAGCGAGGCGCGCGCCGCGGCCCGCCCCACTTCGCGGTGCAGCGCCTCCGAGGCCTCGCCGAGTTCTCGCATCTCCCCCAACACCGCCCAAACGCGGCCCGCGCCCCGCAACCGACCGACGGTTTCCAGCGCCCGCTCCATCGACGAGGGGTTCGCGTTGTAGGCGTCGTTGAACACGTCGACGCCGGCCGGCGTCGACACGAGCTCGCTCCGCATCCGGGCGGGCCGGAACGACTCCAGGCCGCTCCGAATGGTGTCGAGGTCCACGCCCAGCGCCACCGCGACGGCCGCCGCGGCCACGGCGTTGGACGCGTTGTGACGTCCGACGACGGGGATGAAGCACTGCACCGCCGACCCGGCGTAGCGGATCTCCACGCGCGTGCCCGACCGCGCGACCTCTTCGACGATGCCCCCATGCACGTCCGCGGTACGCAGCCCGAACGTCAGCGACTCGCAGCGCAGGTGCTTGCGGAGTCCGGCCACCCGAGGGTCATCCGCGTTCAACACCGCCATCCCGTCGGCGGGCAATGCTGCGAACAACTCCCCCTTGGCGCGCGCCACCTCCTCGACCCCCCCGAACCCTTCGAGGTGGGCGTGTCCCACGTTGGTGATCACGCCCACGGTGGGGCGCGCGATCTCGCACAGGCGCGTCATCTCCCCGGGGTGATTGACGCCCAGCTCCACCACCGCGACGCGGTGCGCCGCGGACAGTCCCAAGAGGGTGAGCGGCACTCCGATGTGGTTATTGAGATTCCCCTGCGTCTTGAGCACGCCGCCGCGGCGCGCCAGGATCGCCGCCGTCATTTCCTTGGTGGTGGTCTTTCCGTTGCTTCCGGTCACGCCGATGAGCGGGATCACGAACCGCGCGCGATACGCCGCCGCGGCATCCTGGAGTGCGCGCAGGGGGTCGGCCACCGCGATGATGACGACGTCGCGGCCCCGCCAGACCCCGGAGGCGGGTACCGACGCATCGGCCACCACCGCCCCGCACGCGCCCGCCGCGAGCGCGTCCGCCACGAACACCGCACCGTCGAAGCGCTCGCCCTTGAGCGCCCAAAACACCGCGCCCCGCGGGAGCCGCCTGGTGTCGGTCGAAATCGCCTCGATCCGCGCGTCCGGCCGACCGGCCACGATCCGGCCCCTCACCACCTCCGCCAATTCACTCGCCAGAAACATCTCGCTCCCGTTCATCAGCGTCACGCGGACTGCGCGCGAACCGCAAGTCGCCGTTCAATCGCGTCTTTCGCAACCGCCCGGTCGTCGAACGACAGGCGCCGCGAACCGATGAGTTGATAATCCTCGTGCCCTTTTCCCGCAATGACCACCAGATCGCCAGCCTCGGCGGTCTGTACCGCGCGCTCGATCGCTTCCCGCCGGTCGGGCAAGGTCAGGTACGGCTGACGCGAAAACGCCGACGGGCGGCCCGGTGGCCGGGCCGACACCTCGTCGCGGATGCCGCCCTCGATCGCCTCGATGATGGCCAGCGGGTCTTCACCCCGCGGGTTGTCCGACGTGAGGATGACCAAGTCGCTCGCGCGAGCCGCCACGCGCCCCATCGGCGCGCGTTTGCCGGGATCGCGATCGCCCCCGCACCCAAACACGGTGATGAGGCGACCGCGGCAGAGTTCGCGGGCCACGGCCAAGACCCGGCGCAGCGCGTCCTCGGTGTGCGCGTAATCCACTACCACGGTGAAGTCCTGCCCCACGTCGACCTTGTCGAACCGGCCCGGAACCCTGATCATCGCGGCGATCCCCTCGCGGACCGCTTTCGGCGGAACGTCTTGCCCGACCGCCACCGCAGTCGCCGCAAGGAGGTTCGAGAGATTATACGACCCGATCAACGGCGAGGTCAGGTCCAGTTGGCCCTTCGGGGTGCGCACTCGACACCGGATACCGTCCACCGAGGACGACACCGATGCGGGATAGACATCGGCCCCTGAATCGAGGCCGAAGGTCCACACCGGCGCGCCCGACGCCCGAGCCATCTCGTTCCAACGCGGGTCGTCGCGGTTGATCACGGCCAGGCGGGGCCGCACCTTCGGGTTGTCCTCGCCCAGCGCTTCGAACAGCCGGCGCTTCGCCGCGGCGTACGCGTCCATCGTGCCGTGGAAGTCCAGGTGATCCTGCGTGAGGTTCGTAAACACCCCGACGTCGAAGGCACAGCCCGCCACGCGGTCCTGTGCCAGGGCGTGGGAGGAGACTTCCATCACCACGTCGGTGACGGACCGCGCCACCATTTCCGCCAGCAGCGCCTGTAGAGTTTCGGCGTCGGGCGTGGTGTGCGGCGCAGGACGGATCTCCTCTCCGACCGCGTACGACACCGTGCCGAGCAGACCGGTGGAGCGCCCCGCCGCCTGGTAGATCGCCCGGATGAGATGCGTGGTCGTGGTTTTGCCGTTGGTGCCGGTCACGCCGACCAGACCGAGCCGATGCGAGGGATCGCCCCATGCGCGAGCCACCACCCGTCCGAACCATCCGGCGCCCGCAGGGACGATGAGCCGCACCAGACGCGGCGGTCCCGCCACCGCCCGGATCGCTTTGCCGTCCTCGCCTGCCACTGCGACCGCCCCGCGGACGACGGCTTCGCGGAGAAACTGATGACCGTCCTGACGGACGCCGCGTAGCGCCGCGAACAGCGCCCCGGGAATCACCCGACGCGAATCCGCGGTCACCAGCGTGATCTCGGGATCGGTATCGCCCGGCGTGGTGATGCCGGGGATGCCACGAAGCAACTCGCTGAGCCGGCGGGGAGCCCTCATTGCCACGCCACGCGGGTCACGTGTTGCGGCGGTGCGGGCGCGTCGCGCGGCGCGCTCAGATAACGCAGCGTCGCCTCGGTCACCCGAGCAAACACCGGACCGGCCACCGTGCCCCCCCAGGTCCGGCCGCGCGGATTCTCCAGCACCACGGCTACTACCACCGCGGGCGCACGCGACGGCGCAAACCCCACGAACGACGTGACCTCCCGGTCGAACGAGTACCGGCCGGTCTCCGGATCCACCTGTTCCGCCGTGCCCGTCTTGCCCGCCACCCGCACGCCCTCGATCGCCGCCAGAGCCCCGGTCCCGCCGGGCTCGACCACGCCTTCGAGCAGCCGAGTCATGACCGCCGCGGTTCGTTCCGACATCACGCGCGGACCCGACGCGTCCTCCGACGGCCCCGCGACCCCCCGGCCCTCGGAGCCCTCCACCCGGACCACGAGGTGAGGTCTGACGAGGCGACCGCCGTTGGCGACCGCGGCGTAGGCCGCGACCAGTTGGAGCGGCGTGGCCATGAGTTCCTGGCCGATGGCGATGGTCGCGGCGGAGCGTTTGGACCAGCGGGCGACCGGCGGGACCCGGCCCGGCGCCTCCCCGCCCAGGTCGATCCCGGTTTTTCTGCCAAACCCGAACGCGGCAATGGCGCGCGCCAACCGTTCGTCGCCGAGGCGAAGCGCAATCTTGGCGGTCCCGATGTTGCTGGACTTGGTGATCACGTCGGTGAACGGCACCCGGCCGAGCGGTTCGTGGTCGTGCAACACGCCGCCCGGCATCACCCAGCGCCCGTTCTCACAGTCGATGATCTCGTTGGGTCGGACCAGGCCGGCTTCCAGCGCCGCGACCGCGGTGACGAGCTTGAACGTCGAGCCGGGCTCGAAGGCGTCGGTGATCGCGCGGTTGCGCCACTGCGCGGGGCTCGAATAGTCGACGGCGTTGGGGTTGAACGTGGGGCGCACCGCCAGAGCCAGGATGCCGCCGTCCCACGGATCCATCACGATCAACGAGCCGCTCTCAGCCCCGCTGTCGGCCATGGCGGCGTCAAGCTCCCGCTCGCTGATGTGTTGGATCACCTCATCGATCGTGAGGATCAGATCTCGCCCCCGGGACGGCGCGACGTATTGGAGTCCTTTGGGGAACAGCCGGTGCCCGGCGCCATCGCGTTCGTAAATCAGCCAGCCCTTTTCGCCGCGCAATTCGCGGTCGTAGAACCGTTCCAGTCCTTCGAGGCCCTCGTGGTCGGTTCCCGCGAACCCCAACACGTGGCTCAACAACGCCTTGCGGGGATACATCCGGCGGGGCTCCGGCAGTAGGCGAACCCCCTCGGCCCCCAACTCCTCCACCGCGTGGGCCACGGCCGGATCCACGCGGCGCTCGAGCCAGACAAACGCGCGGTCTTCGCGCAGGCGTCGCGCAAGCGGTGTGGCTGGCACCCGCAACACCGCAGCCAACTCACGGGCGATCGACTGGGGATTGTCGATGAGCGGCGGCACCGCGTAGAGCGACGGCACGGTCAAATCCGCGGCCAAGATCCGGCCGTTGCGATCGTAGATGGTGCCGCGTTCCGCTTCGACCGCCACGGCCTTCTCGTGTTGTCGCTCCGCGCGGTGAGCCAGTTCCGGACCGCGGAACACCTGCAGATACACCACGCGGACCGCAAGCGCCGCGTAGACCACCCCGAACACGGCGAACACCCACAGGGCACGCCGACGAGCCAGGCGGTCGGTTTCGTCAGGGCGCGGCATGCGCGTCCGTCGGCAACACCCCCCGACCCACCGCCACGGCGAACAGTTGCTCCGAATCCGGCTCAAGCGGCGGCAGTCGCATCACCACGGTTTCGCGGGGAGGAACATGCGTGAGTCCCATTGCGCCGGCCAATCGTTCGATCCGATCGAGCGACGCCAGGCTTTCGCGTTCGATCAGCAGTTGACGATGCAGACGTTCGAGTTGGGTCTTTTCGGCCTGCAACCGCTCGGTTTCGTAACCCAGCTGAATCGTCCGATGGTGGTGCCACAGCACCACGACGCTGAGCGAGACGACCGCGCCCCAGATCATCCACGCGCGGCGCGGGCCGACGCACCATCCTCCCAATCGTCTCAGCACGCTGCTCCGTACGCTCCCCGGCATCACGACCTTCCCAATAAGTCCCCGACTCCGTCGGCGCTCACGCGGCCTCCGCCATGCACTCGACTGCGCGGAGTTTGGCGCTCCTCGCGCGGGGGTTGGCGAGAGCCTCTTCGGCGCTCGGGGTAATCGGTCGTCGGGTAAGCACCCGGGCCAACCGGCGACGCCCGCACGCGCAAACCGGCAGGTCGGGCGGACACACACACCCTCCTTCCCAGCGCCGGAAGGTCTGTTTAACGATGCGATCTTCCAGCGAATGAAAGGTGATCACCACCAATCGCCCACCGGCGGTCACGCAGCGCCGCGCCGCCTCCAGCGCCGGCTCGAGATCTTCCAGCTCGTGATTCACCGCGATGCGCAGGGCTTGAAAGGTCCGCGTCGCGGGATGAGGATGGGGCGCGCGATACCTCGCGGGGATGGCGTTGACGACGAGGTCGGCCAACTCGCGGGTGTGCGCGATGGGTCGGAGGTTCCGCGCCCGCGAGATGGCCGCGGCGATCCGGCCGGACCACCGTTCTTCGCCGTATCGCCGAATGACGTCGGCCAACACCGGCTCCGGCCACTCGTTGACGATTTCGGCGGCCGTCAGCGGGTTACGGTGATCCATACGCATGTCCAGCGGTCCCTCGCGTTGAAACGAAAAGCCCCGCTCGGGGGTGTCGAGTTGCAGCGACGAGACCCCGAGATCGAACAGCACCCCGTCAACGGCCGTCCAGCCGTCGGCCGTCAGCACCTCCGGAAGCGCGCGAGCGTCGGCCTGGTGCAGACGGACACGATCCGCCGGCAACCGATCGCGGGCGATCGCCAGGGCCTCCGAATCCCGGTCGAGTCCCACCAGCATCCCGTCGGGTGCACACGCCGCGATGATCGCTGCCGCGTGCCCCCCGAGCCCCACCGTGACGTCCGCGATTCTCCGCCCGGGTCCGCACCCCAACCACTGCACCACTTCGCGGACCATGACCGGCTCATGCACTGCTTCCACTCCTGCCGCTCCGCTTCCATAGATAGTTAGTGGAGAACCAATCGCATTATCTGAGATTGGAGCCTGTTCAGGAGCGCGCCAGATGCAAGGCGCCGCGAGCACCGGAGCGGAGCGTACGAGGTCGGTACGTGAGCACCGGATGCGCAGCGGCAACGCCGCAGATGGCCGCTCATGGACAGGCTCCTCTCCTACACGCCGTAGCCGGTAACCGCCCCGACGATCTGATCGAGATCACGCGCCAGTTGCGCGGATTTGGCTTGCCACCGAACCAGCGACCACGCCTCGAAGTAGTCGTGAAGTCCCACCAGCATGACGTCGCGGTCCAGACCTGCGTATTGGCGAAGCTCGGGAGGAATCAAGATTCGACCTTGCCCGTCGAGCGTGCAATCCACCGCATCACCGTGAAAGAATCGTCGATAGTCTTTGCTGACCCGCGCCGTATCGGGAATGGCCTGGATCTTGGCGGCCCGCCGTTTCCACTCATCGAGCGGCAAAATCGCGAGGCACTGTTCCTGGTCTTTGGTCACGATCAGCACCTCGGTAGCCCGTTGCGCGAGGGCGTCGCGATATTTTCCCGGAATACTGAGTCGCCCTTTGGCGTCGATGGTGTGGTGGTACCGGCTGAGAAACACGTGGTCTCAACTCCTACTTTATCCCACTATGCCCCACTTTGTGGGTTGGAACGTAGCGCAATTGGCCCTGCGAGGTCAAGCGAAAAAACACCGACCAGCGGGGGTTTCCCGCCAACGGCCTTCGATCCCCGGCTTACGATCCCCGCTTGACACGTTTTTCCACCATTTGCTACAAATGGAATCCTTTTAGGTGTTGATCTCGCGGTTCCGGAGCCGGATGCACACCGTGTGCCCTGCCCGCGGTCTGCGGCGTCACACGCCGAACCTCCACTCACGACCACAAAGGATCGCGATGAAGGTCAAACTGAACGGCAAGATCGAAGAGATCCAGCAAACCACGGTCCTGGATCTGCTCAAAGCGCGCAACATCGAGCCCCAGATGGTCTCGGTCGAGCACAACCTCAAGATTCTCGAAAAAGAAGAGTTCGCCACGACCACGCTCAAGGAGGGCGACGCACTCGAGTTCCTCTATTACATGGGCGGGGGCGGGTGAAAGCGGCCGCCGACGCGACCGCGCTGATCGGCGACACGCCGTTGGTGCGGCTCCTCAGCGACGACGGCTGGGCCGAGATTTACGCTAAGGTTGAAGCAGCAAATCCTGGAGGGAGCGTCAAGGATCGCATCTGCCTCAACATGATCCTGGCCGCCGAGCGCGACGGACGGCTCAAGCCGGGCTCCACCATCGTCGAGCCCACCAGCGGAAATACCGGAATCGGCCTGGCGCTCATCGCCGCGGTGCGGGGGTACCGACTCGTGCTGCTCATGCCGGAAAGCATGTCGCGGGAGCGGAGCGAGATCTTAAAGGCATTCGGGGCCGAGGTCGTGTTGACCAAGGCACAACTGGGCATGGCCGGCGCCATTGACGAGGCGCGCGCATTGTTGGCGCGACACTCGGACTATTTCATGCCGGATCAGTTCGCCAACCCCGCCAACCCGGAGGTGCACCGACGGACGACCGGGCCCGAGATCTTGTCCGCCACCGACGGACGGGTCGACGCGTTTGTGGCGGGCGTGGGAACCGGGGGCACGATCACGGGCGTCGGGGAGGTCCTCAAGGCCCAGAACCCCTCGGTGCGGATCGTGGCGGTTGAGCCGGCCGCCTCGGCGGTGTTGTCCGGCGGGCCCCCCGGCCCGCACAAGATTCAGGGCATTGGGGCGGGCTTCATTCCAAAGGTCTTGAATAGAGCGGTCGTGGATGAGATTATTACGGTAACGGACGACGACGCGTATCGCGCCAAGAAGGGTTTGGCCGAGCGCGAAGGTCTCTTGGTGGGAATCTCCTCCGGCGCCAACGTCGTTGCCGCGCGGCAAGTGGCGCGCAGGCTCGGCAAGGGACGGCGCGTGGTCACGGTCTTACCGGACCGGGGAGAGCGCTATTTCAGCATCGAGCGATACTTCGGAACCGCGTAAGGGCAAAGACGAGGAACACCGCAGATGGCGATGAACGAGGATCAGATCAAACGCTACAGCCGACACATCCTGCTGCCGGAGGTGGGGGGCAAGGGACAAAAGAAGATCGCGAACGCCAAGGTGTTCATCGTGGGCGCGGGCGGGCTGGGATCGCCCGCCGCGTTGTACCTGGCAGCGGCCGGAGTGGGCACGATCGGCATCATCGACGGCGACGTGGTGGATCTCTCCAATCTGCAACGCCAAGTCATCCACCACACGCCCGACATCGCCCGCCCCAAGATCCAGTCGGCGCGCGAAAAGATCGCGGCGCTCAATCCCGACGTGTCGGTGGTCCCGATCCACGATCGGCTCACGGCCAAGAACGCCCTCGATCTGGTCAAGGACTTCGACTTGATCATCGATGGCACCGATAATTTCCCGGCCAAGTTTCTGATCAACGATACCGCGGTGTTGGCCCAGAAACCGTTGGTCCACGGCGGGATCTTACGCTTCATCGGGCAGGTGCTCACGATCCTCCCGGGCAAATCGGCGTGTTACCGGTGTCTGTTCAAAGCCCCGCCGCCGGCAGGGTTGGTGCCCTCCTGCCAAGAAGCCGGTGTGCTGGGCGCGCTGGCGGGCGTCATCGGGACGATCCAGGCGACCGAAGCGCTCAAACTGATTTTGGGCGTGGGGCAGCCGCTCACCGATCGTTTGCTCACCTACGACGCGCTCACCACGCGGTTTCGGAACGTCCCGTTACGCAAGAACCCCCACTGCCCGGTGTGCAGCGACCAGCCGACCATTACCGAGCTCGTGGACTACGAGCAGGAGGTCTGCCGGACGGCGTAACCCGTCGACTGGCGAACGCCATGGACAAGATCAAGGGGCTCAAGTGCCGCGAGTGCGGCAAGCAGTACCAGCCGGACCCGCTCCACGTCTGCGAGTTTTGCTTCGGTCCGTTGGAGGTCGACTACGACTACGAGGCGATCGCCGCGTCGGTTTCCCGCGAGACCATCACGGCTGGGCCCAAGAGCTTGTGGCGGTATATCGATCTGCTCCCGGTCGAAAAAGAGGCCACGGTCGGGTTGCACGGCGGGTTCACGCCCATGATCCGCGCACATCGGCTCGGCCAAGCGCTGGGACTGAACGAGCTGTACCTGAAAAACGACACGGTCAACCACCCCACCCTGTCCTTCAAGGACCGCGTGGTGGCGGTGGCCCTTACCCGCGCGCGGGAGTTCGGTTTTGACACCGTGGCCTGCGCCTCGACCGGCAACCTCGCGAATTCCGTGTCCGCCCACGCCGCGCAAGCCGGGCTGCGGTGCTTCGTCTTCATCCCATCGGACCTGGAGTCCGCCAAGGTGTTGGGCAACTTGATTTATCATCCCACCGTGGTGGCGGTGGAAGGAACCTATGACGACGTGAACCGTCTGTGCAGCGAGATCGCGGGAGAGTACCGGTGGGCGTTCGTGAACATCAATATCCGGCCCTACTACGCCGAAGGCTCCAAGACCCTGGCGTTCGAGACCGCGGAACAGCTCGGATGGCGCGCCCCGGACCAAGTCGTGGTCCCCATTGCATCGGGCTCGCTGTTGACCAAGATCTGGAAAGGGCTCAAGGAGTTCGAGCGCGTGGGGCTCATCTCGGGCGTCAAGACCAAGGTCAACGGCGCGCAGGCGACCGGGTGCTCGCCGGTGGCCGCGGCGTTTTCAGAAGGCCGCGACTTCATCAAGCCGGTCAAGCCCAAGACGTTGGCCAAGTCATTGGCCATCGGCAACCCGGCGGACGGGTATTACGCGCTCAAAACCGCACGGGAAACCAACGGCGTGATCACGAGCGTGACGGACGACGAAATCGTCGAAGGCATCCACCTGTTGGCCAAAACCGAAGGCGTTTTTGCCGAGACCGCGGGCGGGGTGACCATCGGCGTCCTCAAGAAGCTGGTGGAACAGGGCGCGATCGGACGACGCGACGTGACCGTGGCTTACATCACGGGCAACGGGCTCAAGACGCAGGAAGCCGTTGCCGGCACGTTGGGCGAGGCCGTGTACATCGAACCCACGCTGGAGAAATTCCAGCGACGATTCCGATTGAAGGAGCCTTGAGATGGCCGTAATGGTCCGCATCCCGTCACCGCTGCGTAAGCTCACCGGGGGCGCGAGCGAGGTCGAGGCCAAAGCGGACTCGATCGGCGGGTTGATCAGCGCGCTGGAGTCCTCGTATCCGGGCATGCGCGAGCGCTTGTGTGACGAAACGGGCGCGGTCCGGCGCTTCGTCAACATCTACGTCAACGACGAAGACATCCGGTTCCTGACCAACCAGAACACGCCGCTCAAAGACGGCGACCACGTGTCGATCGTCCCCGCCATCGCGGGCGGGCGGATCTAACCATGGCGAGCCTCAAGGTCCACATCACGTTCCCGGAAACCAAAATCAAGGACCCCGTCATTTATCAGATCAGCCACGAATACAAAGTCATCACCAATATCCGGCGCGCCGACGTGACCGCGAAAACCGGATGGATGGACGTGGAGTTGACCGGGGACGCGGCCGAGATCGAACGCGCCATCGCCGGACTCAAAGCCAAGGGGGTGAAGGTCGACCCCATCGAACGCAACATCGTCGAGTAACCGACACGGAGCAGACGCGGCCCATGGCACTCACCGACTCACAGATCGAACGGTACAGCCGGCACTTGATCCTCAAAGAGGTCGGCGGCAAGGGACAGCAGAAAATCGCCAATGCCAAGGTGTTCCTGGTCGGCGCAGGAGGCCTGGGATCGCCGTCGGCGCTCTACCTGGCGGCCGCGGGCGTGGGCACGCTCGGCCTCATCGACGCCGATACCGTTGACCTGTCGAATCTGCAGCGACAAATCTTGCACACCACGGACCGCGTGGGAGTGCCCAAGGTGGAATCCGCTCGCCAGACGCTCGCGGCGTTGAACCCCGACATCAAAATCAATCTGTATCAGGACCGCATCTCGTCCGCCAACGTCATGGACCTGATCCGCGACTACGACATCGTGCTCGACGGGTCCGACAACTTCCCCACCCGGTTCCTGATCAACGACGCCTGTTTCTTTCAGAAAAAAACCCTGGTGTCGGGCAGCATCTTCCGCTTCGAGGGGCAGGTCGCGGTCATCAGAGCGCACAACGGCACGCCCTGCTACCGCTGCCTGTACCCGGAACCTCCTCCCCCGGGATTGGTCCCGTCGTGCCAGGAGGCCGGTGTGCTGGGTGTGTTGGCCGGGACCATCGGAATTCTCCAAGCCGCGGAAACGCTCAAGGAGATTCTGGGCGTGGGCGAGTCGCTGGCCCAGGGCTTGGTCATGTACGACGCGCTGGACATGACGTTTCGTACCCTCAAGACGCGCAAGAACCCGCACTGCGCGCTCTGCGGGCCGAATCCCACGATCACGACTCTGCTGGATTACGAGCAGTCCTGCACCCTGCCGCCCGCCGGCGCGCCGCACGCGTGAAGATCCCCAAGGCCCTGGTCGCGGCCATGATCGCCCACGCCGAGGAGACGTATCCCGAAGAGTGCTGCGGTCTGCTGGCGGGGCCCCCTGATGCGCCGTCACACCTCTACCGGATCCAAAATGTCCACGCCACGCCCAGGGTGTTTTTCGAAATGGCGCCCAAGGAGCAGTTCTGGGCCTTCAAGAACATGCGCCACAACAACCTGAGTCTGGTCGCCATCTACCACTCCCACCCCGAAACCCCCGCCCGCCCCTCGCAAAGCGACATTCGCCTGGCCTACGACCCGGAGCCGTACTACCTCCTCGTGTCGTTGCAACAGCGCGACAAGCCCGAGCTGCGGGCGTACCGGATCGTGGAGGGAAAGGTGACCGAAGAAGCGATCGAGATCGTCTGACGCTAGGGGCCAGCATACTCCCAACCGGCGGTTGACAGAGCGGCCCTCGTCGGAGCAAAGTAGAGCCTCTAGACGGTTTCTCCCAGTGGCCACGCGTTCGCAGGAGGACTCCGCAGTGCCCCGCACTGTTCAGCCCCGCATCCTTGCCATGATCATGGCCGGCGGTCGCGGCGAACGGTTGGCTCCTCTTACCGATTTCCGTACCAAGCCCGCCGTGCCTTTCGGCGGCAAGTACCGCATCATCGATTTCGTGCTCAGCAACTTCGTCAACTCCGACGTGATGGCCATCTACGCGCTGGTGCAGTACCGTTCGCAGTCGCTCATCGAGCACTTACGGCGGGGGTGGCGGATCGGCGGACGGATTCACCAAAACTTCATCACCGTGGTGCCGCCCCAGATGAAGACCGGCGCCATGGTGTACGAGGGCACGGCGGATGCGGTGTATCAGAACATCAACTTGATTCACGACTTCGCGCCCGACCTGGTCGCCGTGTTCGGCGCGGACCACATCTATCGCATGGACATCCGCCAGATGGTGGATTTCCACCTTGCGCATAAGGCCCAGATCACGGTCGCGGCGCTGCCGGTGCCATTGGCAGCCGCCTCCTCGTTCGGAGTGATCGAGGTCAACGAGGAAGATCGGATCATGGGATTCGACGAAAAACCCAGGCGGCCCAAACCCATGCCCGGGGACCCCACGCGGGCGTACGCGTCGATGGGCAACTACCTGTTCGCGGCCGATGCCCTCGTGGACATCCTCAACCAAGACTCCATGCACGGGGGCTCACACGACTTCGGACGCGACATTATCCCGCGTATGGTCGGTGAACACCGCGTGGTGGCGTACAACTTTCTCGCCAACGAAATCCCGGATCTCCAAGCCTACGAGGAGCACGGGTACTGGCGTGACGTGGGCACGATCGACGCCTATTGGCAGGCGCACATGGATCTGTTGGGCGAGCGGCCGCGTTTTGATTTGCGCAACGCGGCGTGGCCGATCATGACCGACAGCTACGACGGCCCGGCCGCGAGCCTGGTTCGCACTCGGGTCGATGCCGCCATGATCGGCCAGGGCAGCCAGATCGTGGACGCGGAGATCACAAGATCCGTGATCGGGCGCAACGTGCGGATCGACGCAGGCTGCCGCATCGAGGACTCGGTCATTCTCGATGGGTCGATCGTCGGCGAGGGCTCGCACCTGCGTCGGGTGATCGCGGATCGCTTCAACGTGCTCCCGAAACAGAGCGTCGTGGGCAAGGCCGACTCCGCGATCACCGTGCTCCCGCGCGGGCGCTCGATCGGCGGGAGAGCCTTCAACGTGACTGGCGGCTAGCTACCCCCACCCGCTGACAGCGGGGGCAGAAAAACCCGGGCTGGGCGTCTTTGGCGGCGGGCAATTTCTGGATGCGGGCGCCGCAGCGGCGCTTGCAGGGCAGCCCCGCGCGGTCGTACACGCGAAAGCGCTCTTGAAACCGGCCGCTCGCCCCATCTGGGGTGCGGTAGTCACGGATCGTTGACCCACCCCACCGAATACCTTCTTTCAGCGTGGATTTGATGGCGCGGTAAAGCGCCTCGCGCTGCGCGTCATTGAGATCCGACGCCTCCTGGCGAGGGTGTAGTCGCGCGGCGAACAGGGCTTCGTTCGTGTAGATGTTGCCCAAGCCCGCGATGATGTGTTGATTCATCAACAGCGGACGGAGCATCCCGCTCCGCGTCCCGACGATCCGCTCCCACGTCGCCCGACGCAGGGTCAAAGCATCCGGAGCCAGGTCGAACTCGACAAGCGACTTGGCGACGCGCCAGGCGCCGAACCGCCGTGGGTCCCGGTATCGGAGCTCCAGCGGTTCGCCGGCAAACGTCACCACCACGTGGGTGTGCGGCGGACGCGGCGTGTTACGAGGAGCGACCAGCAACTGGCCCGTCATGCCCAGGCGAACGCCAAGCCACAGCGATGGTTCCAACTCGAACAGCATGGATTTGCCGTGGCGGAGCAGACGAACTGTCGTGCGGCCCGGCAGTTCATCGGCGGTCAACGGCCCGGACCAGATGTCCCGGCGGAGGACTTCGACGGAGTCGATCGTGCGGCCGATGACTGCTGGTCGCAAACGCCGAGTGATGGATTCAACCTCGGGCAACTCGGGCAAGGGACTACACCTCGGCCGCGGCGGCTTCGGGCGCAGACCTCCGGCGTCCGAAGATGCGTGCCCCGATGATGCCGACTTCATAGAGCACGGTGAGCGGCACCAACATGAGCGCCATGTTGAACAGGTCGGAGGTCGGCGTGAGCACCGCGGCCAGGATGGCGTTGACCAGGAACGCGTAGCGCCGGTTGCGGGCCAACGCCGCCGGCGTGACCAGGCCCATCCGGCTGGCCAGCGTGACGCCGAGCGGCACCTCGAAGATCACGCCGAACGCCAAGTAAAACTTCAACGCGAAATCCACGTACATCCGCGCCGAGATCATCGGTCTGATACCGCGCTCCACGCCGAATGCGATCAGGAACTTCAGTGCGAAGGGCAGCGCCACGAACGCGCAGAACGCGAGCCCCGCGGCGAAAAACGCGCACGAGGTGATCACGAACCCCGCGGCGTAGCGGCGCTCCGATCGGTACAGGCCGGGAGCAATGAACCGCCACGCTTGATAGAACACGAGCGGCAACGCGATGAGCAGACCCGCGACGAGCGAAATTTTCAACGAGACCCAAAAGGCTTCGGTCGGGGACAGAAACACCAGCTCTTGGTCGAGCGAAGACACCAACCAGCCGAGGATCTCGTCGGAAAATGAAAACGCGCCGACGGCCGCGACCAGCACCGCGACCGCGCTGATGATCAGGCGCTTCCGCAACTCGACGAGATGATCGAGCAGCGGCATCGCCCCCCCGGTCCTGTCCTCAACCATCGGTCGATCGATCCGGCGACTGGGGGGAGGCGGACCTCGGCCCCGAGGTGGACTTCGGCTCCATGGTGTCTTCCACCGCTCGCAGTTCGTCCTGCACCTGGGCCTGTGCGTCGTCCGCGGCGCGTTTGAGCATGGCGAACCCGCGCCCCAGCGTGCGCGCGAGTTCCGGCAACCGCTGCGGCCCCAGGACGATCAGGGCCAGCAGGAGGATCACGATCAGTTCTGGAAAGCCGATACCGAACATACGACGCAGACCCGATCGTGTCAGGACGCCATGCGGGCGTGCCGGGTATGTCGCAAAATGTCGTTCATGCGATCCTTCGTGGCGAGTTTTTCTTTCTGGACGTTCTTTTTCCTGACTTCTTCGTCGGTGGTCAACACGCGACGTTTGACCAAGTCCCCGAGTTCTCGTTCCAACTCAAGGTGTCGCCGTTCGAGGTCAACGTATTCTCGATTGGTCTTGCGGAGGTGTTCGATCCAACTGACGTCGTCATCGCGCATCGCGCTCCCTCCTGTTCTTGAGCGTACCGCGTCACACGACCCGCTCCATCAACACCGCGTCCTCCTTGGGCTCGTCATAATACCCCCGGCGCACGCCGGCCGGTCGAAACCCGAACCGCTCATACATCGCGATCGCGGCCCGATTCGACCGCCGCACTTCCAGGGACGCTCGGCGCACCGGGGCCCCCGCGTGGTCGAAGAGATGCGCCAGGAGACGGCTGGCCACCCGGCGTCGTCTGGCGTCCGGCCGCACGGCGAGGCTGACCACCTGCAGCTCGTCCACCACGAACCACCCTCCGATGTAGCCGACGATATCGCCCCCGGCTACGGCCACGAAAAACCGCGCGGACGGGTTCTCGGTCAGTTCCGCCCGGAACATGTCCTCGGTCCACGGCTGCGCGAACGACGCCCGCTCGATCGCGAGCACGACATCGAGGTCTGGGAGCGTCATGGGACGAATGCGACCGACCGACGGCTCCTCGGCCCGACGACCGGGTCGGTTCTCCACCTCGGGGCTAGGTCCGACCACGCGCCGGATCCCAGCCGAGCATGCGCCGTCGACGGCTCCCCAGCACGCCGCGCTCCAGATTCGCCTCCGCGGTCGACCGCCTGACATATCGCGGAAGCAACGCCTCCACCGGCGTGTCCCGCCCGGAAGCCAAGAGGCGGGCTCCCAGATGCAGCGCCGCAGCCGCGGCCGTCATCAGGGGTCCCGGGGCGACGCTCACACGGGATCCCAGGGCGGTTTTCAGGACATCGGCATGGCGTGCCGCGCCTGGTCCGACGCAGGACAGGGCTGCGCCCCCCGGCAACGACGCGGCCCATGCGTCAGGCGTGGTCACCGCCTCGTCGCCGAGCGGTTCGGCCCCGCCGTCGTCGCAGCGAAAGAGCCGAGCGTACACCTCGCCGCGGCGAGCATCCAGCACGGCCGCCACGTGGCCCGACCGGCCCGACGCCACGGCGATCGCATCCAGCGTCCCCACCGCTGCGACCCGCACCGGACACGCGGACCGCAGTCCCTTCACCAAACTCACGCCGATACGCAAGCCGGTGAACGAGCCGGGACCGAGCGTCAGCACCACGCCGTCGAGGTCCGACGTCGACCAGCCCCGCAGCCCGAGCAACCGGTCGATCGCGGGCAACAACTCGCGCGACGCCGTGGCCCGCTCGGTGCACACCACCTCGCTGACCGACCCGAGCGCCGGCTCACCCTCGCCCTCCCACACCGCCGCGCTCGCGTCGTCGAGCGCGGCATCGATCGCCAGAAGCCTCATCCCCACGCTACGATGGATCGACTGCCAGTTCGTGAAATTCGATACGCAACGAGCCGGACTCGCTCAGCGCGCTCACGAGAAACGGCCGCCACGTTCCGCGCACCTCGCGATAGCGATCGAACTCGACGCGTATTCGGCGCGAACCGTCGGAGTCGAACCATTCCTCGCTCACCGGCAGAAACCGCGTGCGCTCGAACAGGATCTTGCGTTCCAGACGCGCTCGCCCGCCGTCAACGACCAACACATAAAGGGTGTAGCGCTCCTCCCCGCGCTCGAGCGCGACGACCTCGAGAGGATCCACCGCCACGCCATGGCTGGCCCCCAATACCAGCAGCACGTCGGCGACGCGGATCGGTCCCACCCACGGAGCCAGACCGCTCTCAATGAGGTCCGCCCCCACCAGGGCGGGCGCGGCGTCGTCTCGTCGCAGCGTCACGTGCTCGCCCTCCGCGCTGAGCACGAACAGATCCCGCCCCAACGGGTCGAGACCGTGGACTTCGAACGTCTTCGGCGGCGTGTACCGCACCGTCCCCTTCACGCTGCCCGACCGGCCGCCGCGCGAGGCCTGAAAGGTGACCAGGGCACGATAGGCCTCGACCTCCGATCGTTCGGCGAGCATGCGTTCGAGTTCGGAGAGCGTGGCGTCGCGCTTGGGAAGGACGTCGGCCTCGACCGCCGGCCGATGGGCGGCGCACCCCGCGACGAGGACGGCCCAGAGCGCCACGGCCAACCCCGGCCAGCAGCCGCTCGGCCGATCATCCGCGGCGCGACCCGCCACGCCGCGGTCAGCGGATGCCAAGCGCTTCGAGTGCGTGATGGACGTCTTCGACCCCAACGACGGCGACCCCGGAGGCCGCGGCCCGTTCCGCGTTCCGAGCCGGAACCACGCAGCGCGCAAACCCCAAAGCCGCGGCCTCGCGAAGGCGAATATCCGCCTGGGGCACCGCCCGGATTTCGCCCGCGAGCCCGATCTCGCCGAAAATCACGGTCTTGGGATCGATGGCGCGGTCTGTCCAACTCGAAGCCACCGCGGCCGCCACAGCCAGGTCGGCGGCGGGTTCGTCCAGCGACAAGCCTCCGGCCACATTCACGAACACGTCCTGCCCGCCCACTCCCAATCCCACGCGTTTTTCGAGCACGGCCAGCAGCAGCCCCAGCCGAGCGGGATCGACCCCGTTGGCTGTTCGTCGCGGCGTCCCCGCCGCGGGATACGTGACGAGCGCCTGCAACTCGACCAGAATGGGCCGCGTCCCCTCGGCGCTGGCCAGAATCGCTGAACCGGATGTGCCGTGGGAACGCTCCGAGAGGAAGAGTTCCGAGGGATTGGCCACCTCGGACAACCCATACCCCTTCATTTCAAACACCCCGACTTCTTGCGTGGAGCCGAACCGGTTTTTCACCGTACGCAGGATCCGATAGGGATGGCTCTTCTCGCCTTCGAAGTGCAGCACCGTGTCGACGATGTGTTCCAGGACCCGAGGGCCGGCAATCGCCCCGTCTTTCGTGACATGACCGACCAGAAACGTCGCGGTCCCGGTTTGTTTGGCAAGGACCATGAGCCGGCTCGCCACTTCACGCACTTGACCCACGCTCCCTGCGGAAGACTCCAGCGTCTCGCTGCGCAGCGTTTGCACGGAATCCACGATGAGCGCGCGGGGAGCGTGGGTGATCGCGGCTTCGATCGCCCGGTCGAGCGACGTCTCCGCCAACAGCCACACCGAGTCGCCCGTCACGCCGATTCGTTCCGCGCGCAGGCGGATCTGGCGAGCGGACTCTTCACCGGAAACGTATAAGACGCGTTGACCGGTCCGCGCCAACCGGTCGGCGAGCTGGAGGAGTAACGTCGATTTGCCGATGCCGGGGTCGCCGCCGATCAACGTCACCGCGCCGGCTACCAGTCCTCCGCCCAGGACGCGATCCAGCTCCGCCATGCCGGTCGGAGACCTGGCCTCGGCGGCGTCGACCGGCACGTCGGCCAGTCGGAGCGGCGCGGCGGAGGAGCCGCTTCCGCTCATCGCCGCGATCCCGGTGTGGGGTTCCTCGACCAGACTGTTCCAGGTTCCGCACTCGGCGCAGCGTCCGAGCCATTTGGGGTGCTGGCCCCCGCACGACTGGCAAACGAACACCGTCCGAGCTCTCGACATGTTCCGATGATAGGACCGATCACGCTCAAAAATCAACGAAGTCGGGCGCGTACCGCTTCTAGCGACGTTACGAGGCCGGCTGGGCAACGCCGGATTTC
The DNA here is from genome assembly GCA_040757335.1 of Nitrospirota bacterium. Taxonomy (NCBI): domain Bacteria; kingdom Pseudomonadati; phylum Nitrospirota; species Nitrospirota bacterium. The sequence continues at coordinate 32,239 of JBFLXB010000009.1, forward strand.
ACGAATTCCAACCCGCCCTCGCGAACATCCACGCGGATCACGTCCCCGTCCCGGAACTCGCCCTCCAACAATCTCAGCGACAGCGGATTCAGGAGGTCGCGCTGAATGACTCGCTTGAGCGGGCGGGCGCCGTAAACCGGGTCGTATCCCTCCATCGCGAGCACGGCTTTCGCCCCGTCGGTGAGTTCCAGCCTGATGTGGCGCTCCTCCAGCCGCTTTGCCACCGCCGCGAGCTGGATCTCCACGATTTTCCCGATCTGTTCGGCTCTCAGCGGGTGGAAGATGATGATGTCGTCGACCCGGTTCAGGAACTCCGGCCGGAACTGGGCGCGCAGCGCCGCCATGACCTGGCTGCGCATTTCGGTTTCGTCGTGAGCCAGCTCTTGGATGAACTGACTCCCGGCGTTGGACGTCATGATCACCACGCTGTTCTTGAAGTCAACCGTCCGCCCCTGCCCGTCCGTCAGCCGCCCGTCATCCAGGAGTTGGAGCAACACGTTGAACACATCCGGGTGCGCTTTTTCGATCTCGTCCAACAACAGCACGGCGTAGGGTCTCCGCCTGACCGCCTCGGTGAGCTGGCCGCCCTCTTCGTACCCCACGTATCCTGGGGGCGCGCCGATCAAGCGGGCCACGGCGTGTTTTTCCATGTACTCGGACATGTCGATCCGGATCAGCGCCTGCTCCTGGTCAAACAGAAATTGCGCCAAGGTCTTAGCGAGTTCGGTCTTACCGACGCCGGTCGGACCGAGAAAGATGAACGATCCCATCGGGCGATTGGGATCCGCAATCCCGGAACGGGCTCGTCGAATCGCGTTGGAGACCGCGACCACGGCCTCGTCCTGGCCGACCACGCGCTCGCGCAGACGTTCCTCCATGTGCACGAGTTTCTGAATCTCTCCCTCCAACAGCCGTGAGACGGGAATCCCGGTCCACTTCGCCACGATTTCGGCGATGTCCTCCTCGTCCACCTCCTCTTTGAGCAGGCGCGTGGTGGAGTGGACATCCTTGAGACGAACCTGTTCGGCCTCCAGGCGTTTGTTGAGGTCGATCAGGCGACCGTAGCGCAGTTCGGCCGCGCGACCAAGGTCGCCCGCGCGCTCGGCGCGTTCGGCGTCTTCCGTGGCTTTCTCGATCTCGGCTTTCAAAGCGCGGAGCGATCCGATGGAGGCTTTCTCGGTCTGCCACTGGGCGGTGAGCCGATTTTTCTCTTCGCCCAAGGACGCCAGGTCCTTCTCGATCCGCTCCAATCGCTCCCGAGACGCCTCGTCCCGCTCTTTCTTCACCGCTTCGCGCTCGATCTCGAGCTGCCGGATCTTGCGCTCGACCTCGTCGAGTTCGGTCGGAAGGCTGTCGATTTCAATGCGAAGACGGGACGCCGCCTCGTCGATGAGATCGATCGCCTTGTCCGGCAAGAACCGGTCGGTGATGTAGCGATGCGACAAAATGGCCGCGGAGACCAGCGCGGCGTCGCGAATCCTGACGCCGTGGTGCAACTCGTAGCGGCCCTTCAATCCACGGAGGATCGAGATCGTGGTCTCGACGCTCGGTTCGGTGACCAGTACCGGCTGGAATCGGCGCTCCAGCGCCGCGTCCTTTTCGATGTGCTTGCGGTACTCGTCGAGCGTCGTGGCACCCACGCAGCGCAACTCTCCGCGCGCCAGGGCGGGCTTGAGCATGTTCGACGCGTCCATCGCTCCCTCGGCCGCGCCCGCCCCTACCAGCGTGTGCAGCTCGTCGATGAACAGGATGACGTCGCCCTCGGCGGCCGTCACCTCTTTGAGCACGGCCTTGAGCCGGTCCTCGAACTCCCCGCGATACTTGGCCCCCGCGATCAAGGCGCCCATGTCGAGGCTCATGACCCGTTTGTTTTTGAGGCCCTCGGGCACGTCCCCGTGCGCAATCCGCTGGGCGAGGCCCTCGGCAATGGCGGTCTTGCCCACGCCCGGCTCCCCGATCAACACGGGGTTGTTCTTGCTTCGCCGCGACAACACCTGAATCACGCGGCGGATCTCCTCGTCGCGGCCGATTACCGGATCCAGCTTGCCCTTGCGGGCGAGATCCGTCAGGTCTCGGCTGTACCGCGCCAGCGCTTGATACTTGTCCTCGGGATTCTGGTCGGTCACCCGCTGGGTGCCCCGAATTTCCGTGAGCGCGGCCAAGAGCCGGTCCCTGGTGACCCCCGCCCCCTTCAGCAGGGTGCCGATCGTGCCACCGGCGTCGAGGAGCGCGGTCAGCAAGTGTTCGGTGCTGACATAGTCGTCCTTGAGCCGCTCGGCCTCCTGCTCGGCCTTGGTGATCGCCTCCTGAAGCCTCGGCCCGGCGAACAGCTGCCCCCCGCCCCCGGTCACGTTGGGCAACCGATCGAGAGCTTGCTCCAAGTCACGGCGAACCCGTCCCACGTCCACGCCGATCTTCTTCAAGAGCGGAGGCACCACGCCGTCGTCCTGCGCCGCGAGGGCCAGTGCCAGGTGCTCGGCGTCGACTTGCTGATGCCCGCGGCTCTCGGCGCTTCGTTGGGCCGCCTGTAAGGCTTCCTGGGCTTTAACGGTCAGTCGATCCAGTCTCATCGCTCTACCTTTTCGTCACGGTTCTCTGTGTTCGTTGCCCCGAGTCAACCCCGTCGGATCGGCACCGTGATCGCGCGCGCCGGCGGATGACGGGCGGCCTCCAGGGATTCGTGTCGCGTGGCCAGCTCGCGTTCCACACGCGCAGACCACTCTTGCATCCACCGTCGGATGACGGATTCGACCTCTCGGATGTTGTCGTCCAATTCCAGAATCTTGGCCACACCCGCCAGATTGACCCCTTCATTACGAGTTAAGTGTACGATCAGCTTCACCCGCTCGACATCTTGCTCGGAGTACAGCCTGGTTCGCCCCAGGCTTCGGGACGGCTTCAAGAGTCCTTGACGTTCATACAGTCGCAACATCTGAGGGTGCACCGAGGCGATCGCGGCAACGCTGCCGATATGAAAGACGGGCTGGCTCGAGTCCTCGTTCATCCCCAGGACACCCTTGTCATTTCACCTCGACCGCGATCGCCCGGCTTGAACCTTGAGATCGCTTGGGCATTCGCACTTCGAGAATGCCGTCCTTCAGACGCGCCTGCACGTGTTCTTGGTGGATGGTGGACGGCAAGGTGAATGACCGGCTGAAGCTGCCGTAAGCCCGCTCGATCCGAAAATAGTGTTCTTTCTTGAGCGTGTTTTCAAACGTCCGCTCACCTCTCAGCGTGAGCACGTTGTCGCGGATCTGAAGTTCGATATTCTCGAGATCCACCCCCGGCACCTCTGCGAGCAAGATAATCTCGCCCTCGGTTTCCAGGATATCAACGGAGGGGCTCCATTGGGACGGCCGTTCCTCGGGTTGCCTCGCTGTTCCACGGGCCAGCGATTCCTCGAACAGCCGATTCATCCGATCCTGTAGGGACAACAGGTCCTTAAATGGCTCCCAACGCATGGCATCTCCCCAGATGTTCGAAATATAACTCAGATAATATTAACTGTAACGTTTATATAATATGACTTGATAGTTGTCAATATATGGATGCCGCCTGGAATCTCAGGTTTTTGACGGCTGTCCTACCCCTGTGCTACCTTTTGGAGCCATGAACCCCGCAACAGCCCTGGCGGTCGTAGCCGCGCTGGCGTGGACCGGTCTCGTTCTCCCTGGCGAGGGTCGCGCGGAAATCTTTCGTTACATGGCTCCTGATGGGTCGGTCCACTACTCCAACGTGCCGGTGGAGCGCGGTTACCGTCCGTATAAGATTCGCTCGGACGTGGGATTTACGGCGCTGCGATCGACCGCGAAACGCGATCGGACCCGTTATTACCGCCTGATTGACGACACTGCACTCAAGTATCGGATGGATCCGGCCCTGGTGCGAGCCGTGGTGAGGGCCGAGTCAGACTACGATCCAAGAGCCGTGTCATCGGCTGGCGCCTTGGGGCTCATGCAACTCATGCCGGGGACCGCCCAAGACCTCGCGGTGGCAAACCCGTTCGACCCGGAAGAGAACGTGCGCGGGGGGGTTCAGTACCTTCGCTACTTGCTCGATCGATTCAACGGGGATACCGCGCTCGCACTCGCCGCGTATCACGCCGGCGAACAAACCGTGGATCGGCACAACGGCATTCCGCCGATCAAGGCAACCCGCACCTACGTCAATCGCGTCCTCAAGTTCCAGAAGGGCTATCTCCGCACCATGCCCCAGGTGGACCCGGCGATCTATCGGGTCCAGACGGGCGACGCCGTGCACTACACCACCACTCCTCCGACGCCAACTCGGTAACCGACGGCGCGCCCCGGGACGCGCGTGACGACCGTCCAACCAAGCCTCACCCTGAACGCACCGTGGGCGTTCGCCGGGCTGGGCCCCCGATCACGGTCACGTGCCGCCGCCAATGCGTTCCCTTCTGCGGGTAATCGCCGCGGAAATGACACCCCACACTACCGCGTCGCGCGAGCGCAGCCTTCGCCACCACCGTGGCCACAAGCAAGAGGTTTTGCGCCTCGATTCCCTCTCGGGACGCGAAGGCCGCGCGGTGAAGCCAGCCTTCCTGCGCTAGGCCGTCGAGAGCTCGACGGATCGACGAACCGGTGCGTTCGATGCCCACACCATCCCACATCAGCCGCCGGATAGTCGCGCGGACCGCCTTGAGTGCCGTCGCGTCCGAAGCCGTTCCGGCCTCCTTGGCCTCCGGCGGCTCGGCGCCCCGCAGTCCTGCGAGCCGGGCGCTGGCGGCCGCAGCCCGCCCGGTTCGCGAGCCGAAGACCAGCCCTTCGAGCAATGAATTGCTCGCTAAACGGTTGGCCCCGTGCACACCGGTGCACGCGGTTTCACCCACCGCGTACAGACCGGGCAGATTGGTGGCCCCGTATACGTCGGTTTTGACCCCGCCGATCATGAAGTGAGCGGCCGGGGCGACCGGGATCGGCGTCGAGGCGATGTCCACGCCGTAGTGTCGACACGTCTTGGCAATCAGCGGAAAGCGCTCCAGGAGCCACCGGCGTGGGAGCGTGGTCACGTCCAGCAGCACGTGATCGTCGCCGGATGCGGCCATCTCCCGCCAAATTGCCCGTGCGACCACGTCCCGGGGTGCCAGCTCCCGTCGGGCATCGTAGCGCTCCATGAAGGCTTCTCCCGCCGTGTTGCGCAGCACCGCGCCCTCACCGCGCATCGCTTCCGAGAGGAGGAACGCCGGCGCACCCTTCAGCGCGAGGGCGGTGGGATGAAACTGCACGAATTCCAGATCCGCCAACACGGCGCCGGCGCGGTACGCCATCGCCACGCCGTCACCGGTCGCCACCGGTGGATTGGTGGTTCGCAGGTACGCCTGCCCGATCCCGCCCGTCGCGAGGATCACGGCTCCAGCCCGGACGAGACGCAGGCGACCTCGGTCCAAAACCCACACTCCAACGCAGCGTCCATCCTTCAGGCACAGGTCGACCGAGAAAACGCCCGCTGCCATCGTAATCCGAGGGTTCGACTCGACGAGTCGGAGTAGGACGGTGGTGATTTCCATTCCGATTCGGTCGCCCCCGGCCCGGAGGATCCGGCGTCGGGTGTGAGCCCCCTCGTGCGCCTTGGCAAACCCGCGGCCCTCCCGATCGAACTCCACCCCCCAACGGATCAACTCGCGAACACGTCGCGGCCCCTCGTCGACCAGGATACGCACCGCCTCGGGCCGGCACAGGCCACGGCCCGTGCGCATGGTGTCGGCAAAATGGGCGTCGCGTTCCGCGCGGCCTTCCAGCGCCACGGCGATGCCGCCTTGCGCGTATGCGCTGTTGCTCTTGTTCCCCCGCTCTTTGTTCAACAGCACGACTCGGCGTGTGCGCGCGGCCTCGACCGCGGCCCTGAGGCCTGCCACGCCTCCGCCTACAATCACGACCTCAGTTGACGAGGGAAGCACCGAAGCGCGGGTTACGGAGGAACGGAGGGACTGGCGACGAACGGATTGTCGCCCAGCACCGCGGTGAGGACGGGGCGGACATCGGTTTCGACCAAGAAGCGCGCGGTGCCTTGCCGGGCGATCGGGGCGCTCCCGGCCGCCCGCCACTGCGCGTCCCAATGAAGAGACACCGTCGCAGTCTGTCCCTCGAGATGAATGCGCTCGATGGTCAATGCCAGGTCGATCCGATCGAATTGGTCGAAGGCGGCTTGGGCCGTCCGCTGCAGGGTCTCGCGATCGGGAAACTGGGTCGCCACTCCGGACATCAGCGCGGCGCCGTCGCGGTGTTCGTAGGCGCGCTCGAGTTCGGCGACCAATGCCGCCACGTCGCGCACCAACCGTCCGTCGTCGGACAGCTTCGGAGCGCTTGAACAGGCGTACAAGGCCGACATCACCAGGAGAGCCGTCCGACCCCAGCAGGGCATCGCCGCATTATAGGAACGCCGTCCCCAGCGGTCAAGCCGCTCCGTCCGCTTGCATTCCCACACACAATCGCCCTACAATGCCCCTCCACATCGCCACCCAAAGCGGGGATACTGCATGTCACGAGTCGTCAAGAAACGCCGCAAGAAGATGCGCAAGCACAAATACAAAAAACTGCGCAAGAAGATGCGGCATAAGCGCAGATAGCGCGACCTGGCGCAGGCGAGTTGGTTTTGGTAGGCTACCGGGGTGCGTGATCAACCCCGTTGGCGCAGCCGCGCGGTCGCGTGTGTGACCGCGATCGCGCTGGCGGGATGTGTTGGCGCCCCCGCGCAACGCCCTCCGCCGGCCGATCCCGATTCCGGACCTCCGTCAAAGGCCTACGGTCGGGCGTTCCTCGCAGAGGCGCTGCATACCTACCGCTTTATCGTGGACTCGGACGTCACGGGACCGGTGCAACAGACGGGAATGCGCCTGGTCACCGCGATCGGGGCCGACCCTGCAGCGATTCACTTTTTCGTCATCGACGAACCGCAGCCGAATGCGTTTGCCATCCCGGGCGGCTATATTTTCGTGTTTACGGGCCTGCTGTCCAAGCTGTCCGATGACGAAGAACTCGCCGGCGTCCTCGCTCACGAGCTCGGCCACGTCTCGTACAACCATTTCTTCCAAGATCGCAACCAAATCCTCGCGATGAACCTCGCAACGGTGGCCGCGCTGCTGCTCAGCCGCGGCAACCCGGCGGCCCTGGCGTTTGGAAGCGGTGCGAGCTATCACCTGCAGTTGGCCTACAGCCGCGAGCACGAAGCCGAGGCGGACGCCGCCGCCGTGAGTTTCTTACGCAAGGCTCACTACGATCCGTCGGGCCTCGCGCGTTTCTTCAGAACCTTGGAGGTTTACGAGCGCTTCAACCCGCCCTCGGTGCCCGCGTATTTCACGACGCACCCGGGCGTGTCGGAGCGCCTGGGGGTGGTGGAAACCATGATCCAGGCGACCCCCCCGCGCGGCGTGGAATCCGGGTCGGTCGACTGGGGTCGCCTCCGGGCGAGCCTGGGAGCCGTCCCCGAAGGTCCCAACCCGTCGCCACGCGACCGCTATCTCCGCGGGATCAACCATTTGAAGAACCAGCGCATCGCCGCGGCCATCGAGGAATTTCGCGCGGTGCTCGCCGTCGAGCCCCGCCACGCGGCCGCTCGCGCCGACCTGGCCTGGGCCCTCCTGAGCGACCAGCGGCGCGATGAAGCCCGCGCCGAAGCCCGCCGCGCACAACAGGACGATCCTCACCTCGCCGAGCCGAGCGTCACCTTGGGCATCCTCGCGCAAGACGCGGGCGACCATCAGGAGGCGATCAGGGAGTTTCTGACCGCGGCGTCCAACGACCCGTACGACCCCACCACGCATCTGCGCCTCGCCAGCTCCTACGCCGCGGTCGGCGACTCGACCCGCGAGGCGCTGCACCTCGGTCGACACTTCCGCTTGTCACTGATGCCGGGACGGGCGGCCGCCGCCTACCAACGATTTCTCAAGGCTCCGGACGCCGATCCCGAGACCAAGCGCGCGGTGGAACAGGAACTCGTCCTGATTCAGCGGGAGGGGATCTAGCGAGCGAGGCCCGCGGTCTCCACCGCTCGTCGCTTGACAAGGTTGTGAGGGATTGCATATAGTCGAGCCCGCTGTTGACGGCTATGATCTCCGCGCCGATCCGGTTCTCTGATATCCCGGCAGAGGGTTTGGTGCTCGAGTATCGGCACGACCGTGCCCTGCTCGAACCATTGGGCGAGGGGGTGCGCCTTCTCGACTCGGTCCCGGTCTCGCTCCGGATCACGCCCCAAGGGGATCGCTTTTTCGTCGAGGGCGAAGTACACGGGCAGGTCGAGGTCGAGTGCGGCCGCTGCCTCGCGCCCGTCACGCTGACGGTACGCGCGCCGTGCGCCGTGGATCTGGTGCCGCTCGCACCGCGAGGCGCGGCGGGCGAACGAAACGCGTTGGACCGCGGCGATCTGGACGTCACGTTCGTGTCAGGCCCCGTGCTGAACCTCGACGATCTGGTCCGGGAGCAACTGCTCTTGCAGGTTCCGATGCGGGTGCTCTGCCGCGATGGCTGTTTGGGCTTGTGCCCGCGATGCCGCAAGAACTTGAACGACGGGCCGTGCGGCTGCGAGGACTCCCCGTCGGTCGATCCACGATTGGAGGCGCTTCGGAACGTTCGGCGGCGGATGCAGGGCTGAAGCGCCGGATCGAGACGTTTTCACAACCACAACCCCGTGACGAGCGGGACGCGAAGGATACTCGAAGGACCATCACATGGCGAACCCTAAACACAAGATATCACGCGCGCGACGAGACAAGCGTCGTGCGCATCACGCGTTGGCGACGCCGGCCCTCAGCCTGTGCCCCCAGTGCCGGGAACCGAAACTCCCTCACCGGGTATGCCGCTCCTGCGGGACGTATCGCGGGCGCGACGTCATTCCCGTTAAAGAGGTCTAACCCCACCCGCACGACGTGGCCTCAAGCACGTCGCCCGGAACCGTCGACGCGACCGGCCAGCCGCTGAGCCCACACTCACCAACGCCAGAGTCGTCGAACATGACGACGATCGCCGTGGATGCCATGGGCGGCGACGCGGGGCCTTCCGCCGTGGTTGAAGGCGCTGTCCTGGCGGACGCCGACGCACACACGCGATTGATCTTGGTCGGCGACGAGGCGCGCATCCGCGCCGAACTCGCCAAACATCCGCCCTCGACGAGGATTCGCACCGTCCACGCCCCAACCGTGGTGGGCATGGACGAGAGCCCGTCGTCGGTGATCCGGCGGCGCAGAGACTCGTCGATCTGGCGTGCCACGGAACTGGTGAAGGCCGGTGAGGCCGATGCGGTGGTGAGCGCGGGGCATACCGGCGCATCCATGGCCACGGCCTTTTTTCTGTTGGGCACCCTACAAGGCGTGGAGCGCCCCGCCATCGCGACCATCCTGCCGACGCTCAAGGGTGCGGCGGTCCTCCTGGACGTGGGTGCCAACGTCGATTCCAAACCGCAACACCTGGTCCAGTTCGCGATCATGGGTCACGTCTATGCGCAGCGCATGCTCAATATCCCCAGCCCACGGGTCGGCTTGTTGAGCATCGGGGAGGAGGACACCAAAGGCAACGAGTTGACCAAGGAGACCTTCAAGCTGCTCAAACAAACCCAGGTCAATTTCATCGGCAACGTGGAGGGCCGGGACGTCTATTCCGGAAACGCGGACGTGATCGTTTGCGACGGATTCATCGGCAACGTGGCGTTGAAGATCAGCGAGGGCCTCGCCGAAGCGATCATGCAGGTGCTGCGTCGCGAAATTACGGAGTCCGCGTTCGGGCGACTGGGCTTTGCGCTCTTGCGGCCCGCATTCCGCCGATTCAAGCGCCGCGTGGACTACGCGGAATACGGCGGCGCCCCGTTGTTGGGCATCAATGGGGCGTCGATCATCTGCCACGGTCGATCCTCGCCCAAAGCGATCAAGAACGCCATCCACGTGGCGAGGGATTTTGTCGCCGGTCACGTCAACCGTCACATCCGAGACGATATCGAACGTCACCTGGGCAGCAAGGACTGACCCGCATGTTGCGCTCCCGGATCATCGGCACCGGCTCGTACCTCCCGGAACGCGTCCTCACGAACGCGGAGATCGAGCAAATGGTGGAGACGTCGGACCAATGGATCGTCGAGCGGACCGGGATCAGAGAGCGGCGGATCGCCGCGCCCTCCGAGGCCACCTCGGATTTGTCCGTGGTCGCGGCTCGGCGCGCGCTGGAGGCGGCCGGCGTGCGTGCGGCGGATGTCGACGTGATCCTGGTCGCGACCGCGACCCCCGACATGTTGTTTCCCGCCACCGCCTGTCTGGTCCAGACCCGCCTGGGTGCGACCCACGCCTTTGCGTTCGACCTGTCGGCCGCGTGCACCGGTTTCCTTTACGGGCTGTCGGTGGCGGACCAATACGTGCGGTCAGGTGCCGCGCGCACGATCCTCGTCATCGGCGCCGAGGTGCTCTCGCGCGTCGTGGACTGGACCGACCGGACGACGTGTATCCTGTTCGGCGACGGCGCGGGCGCCGCAGTGCTGCGCGGGGAGCAGGGGGACCGCGGGATCCTCTCCACCCACATTCACGCCGACGGCTCGTTGTGGGACTTCATCCACGTCCCGGGTGGCGGATCGCGCCATCCGCCGTCGGAGGATACGTTGGTCCGGCGCCTGCAGTTCTTGCGCATGAAGGGCAGCGAGACCTTCAAGGTCGCGGTTCGAACCCTCGAAGAGACCGCGTGGGAAGCGCTGAAAGCCAACGGCCTGTCGATCGCCGACATCCAATGGTTCATTCCGCACCAAGCCAACCGCCGGATCATCCAAGCGGTCGGCGCCCGGCTGGGCCTGCCGACCGAACGGGTGGTGATGAACCTCGACCGCGTGGGGAATACCTCGGCCGCGTCGATTCCCATCGCGCTCGATGAACTGGTTCGCGCGGGTCGCGTCTCCCCCGATCAGGCATTGTTGTTCGCCGCGTTCGGCGCGGGACTGACGTGGGGGTCGGCGATCGTGCGGTGGTAAACCCGCGATCTACGCGCTTGACAACCGGAGAGGTTTTCAGCAATATCAGGCCACCGTTTTCCCATGGACGACTGATCCGACCGTGACCGCTCTCCCAAAGATCGCGTGGCTGTTTCCCGGCCAAGGTTCCCAAAGCGTCGGGATGGGGAAGGCCTTGTACGAGCACTTCCCCGAAGCCAAAGTCACATACGCCGAGGCCGCCCAGGCGCTGGGTTGGGACGTGGCCCGGATCTCGTTCGAGGGCCCCGAGGCCGAGCTCAACCGCACGGCAGTCACGCAACCCGCGCTGCTCACCGCGAGCGTGGCGGCCTGGCGCGTGTTGGCGCGAAAGCCCATGGCTCCGGCATTCGCCGCGGGGCACAGTCTGGGCGAATATACTGCTCTGGTGTGCGCGGGTGCGGTGCCCTTCTCGCAGGCCGTCCGGTTGGTGCATCAACGAGGGCGCTATATGCAAGAGGCGGTGCCGGAAGGAGCCGGAGCAATGACCGCGGTGCTCGGTCTCGATCGCGAAGCGGTGGCATCGGTCTGCCGGGACGCTTCGGCGTCGGGCGTGGTGGAACCGGCCAATTTCAACGCGCCCGGTCAGATCGTGCTGGCCGGTGAACGCCGGGCGGTGGAGCGAGCGGCGGAACTTGCGGTCGCTGCGGGCGCCAAACGCGTGGTCCCGCTGCCGGTCAGCGTCCCTTCGCATTGCCGGCTGATGCGCGAGGCGGCCAAGCGGCTGGAGTTGGATTTGCGACAAGCCGCGTGGACCGCGCCCGCCGTCCCGGTCGTCGCCAACGTCGACGCCAGGCCCCTCGCGTCGCGCGATGCCGTGGTCCCGGCCCTGGTCCGCCAACTCTCCTCTCCCCTGCTGTGGGAGGATTCGATCCGGTTCATGCTCGCGCAGGGAGTGACCACGTTTATCGAAGTCGGTCCTGGACGCGTGCTGTCGGGACTCGTGAAAAAAATCGAGCGATCCGCCCGCACGCTGCAAGCCGACTCGCCGGACGCGGTCGAAGGCGTGTGGGCTGCGATCGAGCGCGTCGAGGTGGGAGCGTCTTCGTGAGCGACTCGGCGCCAGCCGCGGGAGCGTTCGGCGCCGCGAGCCTGGCCGACCGCGTGGCGCTGGTCACCGGCGCCGCCCAGGGCATCGGCTGGTCCATCGCCCAACAACTGGCCGCGTGCGGGGCCTCCGTGGTGGTCGCCGACGTGGAGGCCGACAAGGCCCAAACGGCCGCCAAAACCCTGGGCGCTCGGACGCTGGGCCTGGCCATGAACGTCGCGCGCAGCGCGGAGGTCGCCGCGGGGGTTGAGCGTGTGGTGGCTGAATTCGGCCGGCTCGACGTGTTGGTCAACAACGCGGGCATCACCCGCGACGGGCTGCTCATCCGGATGAAGGACGAGGACTGGGATCGCGTCTTGGACGTCAACCTGAAAGGGACCTTTTACTGCACCAAAGCCGCCCTAGGGGTCATGATCAAGCAGCGGCGCGGCCGCATCATCAGCATCGCGTCCGTGGTCGGCGTCATGGGCAACGCCGGGCAGACCAACTACGCCGCCTCGAAGGCGGCCATCATCGGTTTCACCAAGAGCGTTGCACGCGAGTATGCGAACCGCGGCGTCACCGCCAACGCGGTCGCGCCCGGCTTCATCAAGACCGCGATGACCGACCAACTCCCGGACGACGTTCAGACGCGCCTGCGCGAACAGATCCCGTTGGGTCGGCTTGGCGGTCCGGAAGACGTGGCGCAGGCCGTCGTGTTCCTCGCGTCCGACGCGGCATCGTACATCACGGGGCAGGTCGTCCACGTCAACGGTGGGATGTGGATGGGATAGCCCGTCCCTGACGGCCCGCAGGCGTCGGACCGTCGGTCACCGATACACGCAACACGAGAGAACAGAACAGGAGGTGCGAGAGAGTATGGGTGCGGAGGATCGCGTAAAAAAAATCATCACCGAGCAACTGGGGGTCGACGAAGAGGACGTCACGCCCGAGGCCAACTTCGTCGAGGATCTCGGCGCCGACTCGCTTGACACCGTCGAGCTGGTCATGGCGTTCGAAGAGGAGTTCGGAATCGAGATTCCCGATGAGGATGCCGAGAAAATCCTGACCGTCCAGCAAGCCGTCGACTACATCAACGAAAAGCTATAACGAATTGTCCGTCAGTTCCTGTCCCCTGAAGGTCCCGCGATGACGCGCCGAGTTGTCGTAACGGGTTTGGGCCTGGTCACGCCCTTGGGCTTGACCGTCGAAGAGACGTGGGCCGCGCTCTGCGCGGGTCGTTCGGGTATCGGGCCCATCACCCGGTTCGACACGACCGATTTCCCGGTCACCATCGCGGGTGAAGTCAAAGGCTTTGACCCCGCCCGCCTGATCGACCGGATCGACAAGAAAGACGTGAAGAAGATGGACACGTTCATCCACTACGCCTGCGCAGCCGGCCAAATGGCGTTCGCCGATGCGGGGGTGCGGATGGAGGCGGTCGGTCCCGAGCGGGTGGGCGTGTACATCGGGTCGGGCATCGGGGGACTGCAGGCCATCGAAGAGTGGCACACCGTCCTGAAGGAGAAAGGGCCCAGGAGAATCACCCCGTTCTTCATCCCGATGACGATCATCAACATGGCGTCGGGCCAACTGGCGATCCAGCTCGGCGCCAAGGGTCCCAACTCCGCGGCTGTCACCGCCTGCGCGACCGGCAACCACTGCATCGGCGACGCGTTCCGGCTGGTACAGCGCGGGGACGCGGACGTGATGATCGCGGGGGGCACCGAGGCGGCGATCACCCCGCTCAGCGTGGCGGGCTTCGCGGCCTCGCGCGCGCTCTCCACCCGCAACGATGATCCCGCCCGCGCGTCGAGACCGTTCGACCGAGACCGGGACGGGTTCGTCATCGGCGAAGGCGCAGGCGTCGTGGTGCTCGAATCGCTGGAGTCCGCCCGCCGGCGCGACGCCAGAATCTATGCGGAAATCGTCGGCTACGGCGCCTCGGCGGACGCCTACCACATCACGGCACCACCCGATGACGGCGAAGGCGCGGTGCGGTGCATGCGCGCCGCCCTGGCCGACTCGGGCACCAAACCCGGAGAGGTCGGATACATCAACGCCCACGCCACCTCGACCATGGCGGACGCGATCGAAACGCGGGCCATCAAGACCGTGTTCGGCGCCACCACCGACATCGCGGTCAGTTCCACCAAATCCATGACCGGCCATCTGTTGGGCGCGGCCGGAGGCATCGAAGCCATCTTCTCGATCTTGGCGATCCAACGCGAGATGTTGCCCCCGACCATCAACCTGGCCGACCCCGATCCCGCGTGCGACCTGGACTACGTGCCCAACACGGCTCGCCGCGCGCGCGTGGACGTGGCCATGTCCAACTCGTTCGGTTTCGGGGGCGTCAACGCGTGCTTGGTTTTCCGCCGCTTCACCGACTAGCGCAAGCGCAATCGCAAGTTCCACCCAGTTTGACCCGATGTCCGAGCCAGCACCCATCGACCAGTTGGCCGAGCGCCTCGGCTACCGTTTTCGCACGCCGCGTTTGCTCGAAGCGGCGCTGACCCACAAGTCCTACCTCAACGAATCGCCGGATCCCTCCCGGGAAGACAACGAACGGCTGGAGTTTCTGGGGGACGCGGTGCTCGACCTCGTGATCAGCGAACGCTTCTTGTCGCAGTTTCCGAACGCTCCGGAGGGCGAACTCTCCAAGCTCAAGGCTAAAACAGTGAGCGAAGCGGCGCTGAGCCACGTCGCCCGTCGGCTCGATCTCGGGAGCGCGTTGGTCCTGGGCCGCGGGGAGGAACTGACCGGGGGTCGCGACAAAGCCTCACTGTTGGCCGATGCCTTCGAAGCCGTGATTGCCGCCGTGTACCTGGACGGCGGACTCGTTGCCGCGCGTCAGGTGGTGCTCACCGCGTTTTCCGACCTGTTCGAGAACCTGTCGCGACCTGAAGTCGCGGACCACAAGACCGAACTCCAGGAGATTTGCCAGCGAGACTTCTCGGTGCTGCCCGTGTACCGGGTGCTGCGCGAGTCGGGCCCCGACCACCTCAAACAATTCGACGTAGAGCTGTTGATCCGCGGAGAGGTCTACGGGGTGGGAACGGGGCGGAGCAAGAAGGAAGCCGAACAGCAGGCCGCGAGACACGCGCTCGATCGGCTGAGACCCAGCACGTAACCGCCACTACCCACGCGTATACCGGGTGGGATCTTTGACGCCGGCCACCACGAACGCCTGTCGGCGTTCCGCGCACTTGTTGCAGCGCCCGCAATGCCGACCGCGCACGGGACGAATACACGAGAATGTGAGGCCCCACGGCAGGTGGCGGTGTTGCGCGATCAGGTCGGCTTTGTGGAGGTGCCGGAACGGCGTCTCGATCTTGATCGAACTCTCGAGGCCCAGGCGGATCGCCTGCCCCATCGCGTCGAAGAAGGCGGGGGTCGCGTCCGGGAAGGGGTTGTCTTTCAGGGGACCGATGGTCACGGCATCCAGACCGTGCAGCGCCGCGTAGACCGCCGCCTTGCTCAACAGGAAGAGGTTTCGGCCCGGCAAATACACGGCGGCATCTGGGCTACGCGCATCGGGCACCGCCCGGCCGGTCAGGCTCCAGTGCGCGCCGTACACGTCACGCACCGGGAGATCCAATACCACCGGTCGGACCAGCCGCGGGTCGCCGATCCGCGCGACGAACTGACGCAACCAACGCAGTTCAGCGGCTTCCCATCGGAGGCCGGCGCGGACATACAGCGGCGTCGCGGAGCGATACCGCTCCAGCGCCCACACCAACAGCGCGGCGCTCTCCACCCCTCCACTCGCGAGTACCCCGGCCCCGCCGCCGCGCCGCGCCATCGACCTCTCCCCGATCCCGCGGTTTCCCTTACCCGGGACCGCCCGAGCGAGGCCGCTGGTACGTCGCGTACGACGTCTCGGTTTCCCACAACCGGATCTGCCGCAGGGGAAAGCCGCGGGCCTCCGCGAAGTCATAGATCAGCCGCGCAATGGCCTCCGCGGTCGGATTGTCGTCCATCACGACGATAGGCTCCCCCATGCGCTGCAACACGTCCACGAGGGGATCGTCTTTCCTGAGCAGCATGCGATGATCGAGCTCGCGGTCGAGCCAGGTCTGCACCGCGGCCTTGATCTCGCTGAAGTCATACACCATCCCCCGATGGTCGAGCTGCTCGGCCTCCAGCTCGATCTCCACGACCCCATTATGGCCGTGCGGCACGCGGCATTTGCCGTCATAGTCCATCAACCGATGTCCGTAACAGAAGGTGAGGCGCTTGGTCACTTGATACACGGCGAAGACCCTGGTTCAGATGCGCAGCGACAATCCGCATCGCTCCAGAGGAGCGACTGGGAATCTCCCTCCTTGCGGATGGCGAAGCAACGCCGCAGATGGCCGCTCATGGACAGGCGTCGCCCTATGAGGCGATGTAGCGACCGCCGTCGACCAGATACGTTCCGCCGGTCGCAAAGTCGGTGCCTTCGATCAGAAAGAGTACGGTTTGCACGATGTCCTCCGGCGAGCCGATTCGCTTGAGCGGCGTGGCGCGAACCACCCGCTCTCGTTCATCCTCTTCCATCTCCTCGGGTAACAGGATGGGGCCCGGCGCGATGCAGTTGACCTGCACCGCCGGCGCGAGCTCCTGGGCGAGCGCTTGGGTGAGCGCGATGACACCGGCCTTCGAGACGCAATAGGGAAGGTATTCCGGGTATGGCCGCATCCCCGCCCAGTCCGCAAAGTTGATGATTTTCCCCTCCCCACGGCTTCGCATGTGCTCCGCCACCGCCTTGGCGCACAGGAAGCTCCCCTTGAGGTTGATGTCCATGGTGAGGTCCCATTCGCTTTCCGTGAGGTGCGCGAACGGGGTTTTGAAATACACCGCGGCATTGTTGATCAAGACATCGATCCGCCCGAAGCGTTCCAGCGCGCCCGCAATCATGCGCTGCACGTCCGCGGCGTTGGACACGTCGCCAGGCACCGCCAACGCGTCGACCCCGATCTTCTGTAACTCGCGGACAACCGCTTGGGCATCGGCGTTCGAGTACCGGTAGTTGATGACCAGGTTCGCGCCGCGCTGAGCCAGGGCCCGCGCCAGGTGACTGCCGATCCGCTTGGCTCCCCCCGTGATGAACACGGTCCGGTGGTCAAGGCGCATAGGCAGCCGATCTTAAAGACAACCCCCCAAAGTGTCAATCCAGTTGGAGCGCGGGCGCGCCGCCCCCTCACCCCAACCCTATGGTCGATTTTCGGCCGACCAAACCACCCGTGGGTAGCGCCTCGCAAATGGCGTCAGAACGCCATTTGCACAAATTGATCTTTTGGGGATGTTCTTGTATCATGCCTCCTGCGCAGGGCGGGCCCCCACTCGTGACCAAGCAGACCTACCGCAGCGCTGGCGTGGACATTGACGCCGGCAACCGAGTCGTCGAACTCATCAAACCCCTTGTGAAGACCACGCTCCGGCCCGAGGTCCTCACCGATCTCGGTGGATTCGCGGGGTTGTTCCAACTCGACACCAGCCGCTATCGCGAACCGGTGTTGGTGTCCGGAACCGACGGCGTAGGCACCAAGCTCAAAATCGCACACCTCATGCGCCGCCACGACACCATCGGCATCGACCTGGTGGCCATGTGCGTCAACGACGTCATGGTCTGCGGCGCCGAGCCGTTGTTTTTCTTGGACTATTTCGCCACCGGCAAGCTCGACCCCGAGCAAGCCGCCGAAGTCGTGGGCGGCATCGCCGAGGGCTGTCGGCAAGCCCGGTGTGCGCTCATTGGCGGCGAGACCGCCGAGATGCCGTCGATGTACGCCGAAGGCGACTACGATCTCGCGGGATTCGCGGTCGGCGTGGTTGACCGGGCGCGTCTCATCGACGGCCGCACCATCGTTCCAGGCGACGTGGTGGTGGGGCTGGCGTCGAGCGGGCTGCACAGCAACGGTTATTCCCTCGTGCGCAAGTTGCTCTTCGAAGTCGAAGGCCTGGCCGTGGATGACCGGCTCCCGGAACTGGCCGAGCCTCTCGGATCCGTCCTGCTGACCCCCACGCGGATTTACGCGAAGACGGTCCTGGCCCTGATGCGGAACCACACCTTGAAAGGCATCGCGCACATCACGGGCGGCGGGATCACGGAGAACCTTCCCCGAGTCCTCCCCGACGGGTGCGCGGCGCGCATCGACCGCGGAGCGTGGACACCGCATCCGATCTTCCAGCTTCTTCAATCGCGGGGCGCTATTCCCGACGACGAAATGCTGCGCACGTTCAACATGGGCATCGGTCTCCTGCTGGTGGTCGCGGCCGACGAGGCGGAATCCGTTCGAGCCGACGCCGAGGCGCTCGGGGAGCGGGCCGTCATCGTGGGGACCATCGAGCCGGGAACGCCGGGGGTTCGCTATGCCTGATCGAACCCTTATGATGGGCGTGCTCGCGTCGGGACGCGGCAGCAATCTGCAAGCGATCCTCGACGCCATCGCCGCCGGGCGCCTGGACGCCAAGGTGGCGATCGTCATCAGCGATCGCGAAGATTCCCAGGCGCTCGAACGCGCGCGCGCGGCGGGCCTCATGACCCGGTTCGTCAACCCCAAGGCGTTCCCCACTCGCGAGGCGCACGACGCCTACCTCGCCGAAGAGTTGCGCCGCGCCGGCGTAGAGGTCTTGGTGCTGGCCGGGTACATGCGCATCGTGACGCGCGAGCTCCTCGACACCTTTCCAGACCGGATCATCAACGTGCACCCGTCCCTCTTGCCCGCGTTTCCCGGCATGCGCGCGCAACGACAGGCGGTCGAATACGGTGTCAAACTCTCGGGGTGCACGGTACACTTTGTCACCGAACACGTTGACGACGGGGCGATCATCCTGCAAGCCGCGGTTCCGGTTCATGACGACGACACCGAGGCCTCGCTGGCCGATCGCATCCTCGTCCAGGAACACCGCCTATTGCCGGAGGCCCTCCAACTCTATGCCGAAGGTCGGTTGAGCATTGTGGGGCGGCGCGTCGTGATCGCGCCGCCGGTTCACGCAACGGGACATCCCAGGGAGACGTGACGCCATGAGCCAGGAAATGCGCCCGAAAGATTACATGGAACTCGGCATCCTGTACGTCCGCGAGGGACGTTTCGACGAGGCGTTCCGCGCGCTTCGTCAGGCCATGTTTCGCTACACCGAGCAGAGCGGACATGAACTCCCGTACCCCTTGATGTCGTATTACGGTCTGTGCCTGGTCGTGCTGCACCAGGACCCGCCGCGCGGGTTGGCGCTCTGTAAGCGCGCGGTCGACGAAGCCGGAAACCGGGCCGAGTTCTACTGGAACCTGGGGAAGGCCTTCCTCGCCATGCGCAGAAAAGCCCAGGCCATCACCGCGTTTCAACACGGCCTGCAGATCGGCGACGACCCTCGCCTGGTCAGCGAGCTGAGACGCTTGGGGATTCGCAACCAGCCGCTGATTCCATTCCTCTCCCGTGAAAACATCCTGAACCGTTATTTGGGTATCCTGCGCGCAAAAAGTAAAGCGGCTTGATCCGGGTCGTCATCGCGTCCATCCTCTTGTTGAGCCTCGCTAACCCGGCGTGGGCGCAGCCTCGCGACGGGGCCTGGTGGCTCACCGCGCCGGAGTCCTTCAAGTTCGGGTACGTGGCCGGGTACCTGGCCGGACGCGAGGAGCAAGCGACGCGATGGGGACAACTCGCCGATGAAGCGGCCGCGCAACTTCCCCAAGAAGCCCGCGAGCAGTTCGAACCCGTGCTGGACGCGCTGCGCGAGAGCAACGCGGCCTTTGCCGACGTGACCTACGCGCAACTGATCGAACAACTGGACGGGTTTTACCGCCCGGAAAAGAATCGCCGGATTCCGTTGGACCAGGCGTTGACCGTGGTGCGCCAAGCGCTGGCGGGCGTGGACCAGCAATACCTTTACTGCCAAGTCGAATACTTTCGCCTCGCCCACGACAACAACATCCCGATGAAGGAACGGCTGGAAGCCTTGGGCAAAAAAGCCGCGGAGTGCGCCGAGTTGAGCCCGCACAAGGATGTCGGTCCTCCAGGCAGGGTTGACGAGCGGTACGGGCTCCCGGAAGGACACCCCAAGACGGAATAGCGGACTCATCGGCCTCGCGCGTTGCGCGCACGTGCGAGTTTTGCTATGATCCTTCGGCCGCTGACACGTGGGGGGTTAGCTCAGTTGGGAGAGCGGCTGGTTCGCAATCAGCAGGTCACCGGTTCGATCCCGGTACCCTCCACCACTTAAATTCCTCGTAAGACCAAGACCTTGTGACACCGCCCCCGTCTGGGGGCGGCGCGGTTTTTGCCGATTTGCTACCAGTTTGCTACCACTTGGTTCTGGAGCAGCGTCATCCAAGCGATCGACCGCCGCCTTGTTGCCTTTCGGAAGCCACTTCCCATACGTGTCCACGGTAAGGCGGATCGACGCGTGGCCCAGTTGCTCCATGACGTAGACGGGGCTTTCGCCTTGCTGCAAGAGTAATGAGGCGAACGTGTGCCGCAGGCAGTGCGGAGTGAAGTGCCCGGGCAACTTGGCGGCCTTCAGCGCCGCACGCATTGCGCGTCTGACGTTCCCCTCGTCCATGACGGTCCCGTGAATTGAACAGAACACCCACGGCGGCATCTTCGTCCATCCTCGCTTCAACTTTTCTGTCCGCCGCTCGATGAGGAGGCGATCGAGACGTTCCTTGAGTTGCAGGCTCATATCGACCACCCGGCCGGTTGCGGTTTTCGTCGTCCCGATTTCTCCGGCCGAGATCCCCTTGGTGATCCGCAACTCGCGAGCGGCAAAGTCGAGATCGTCCCACTGAAGGGCGCGTGCCTCCCCGAGCCGGAGACCCGCGCGCGCGAGCGTTAGGAACAGCGGCGCATAACGCGGCTCTTCCAGCTCTGCTGCAGCGAGAAATCGGACGAGCTGCTCACGGGTCATCGCCTTGATCTCTTCCTGGCGCTCTTTTGCCCGCTTGCTCAAGCGGAACTGCCGACCGATCCGGACCGTGGGATTGGCCAGAATCACCCCGTCGACCACGGCGGCGTTCAACATCGCACGAAGGGTGCCATACATGATCCGCACCGTGGCCCTCGAAAGATTCAGGGAAAGCTTCTCGGCGAGAAATGCCCGCAGATGGGCTGGGGTCAGCCGGCAAAGCTTGAGGCTACCGAACTTGGGAAGGATGTGAAGGCGCAGATTCTGCTCGTAACTGAGCAGGGTCCGTGGTTTAATCGTCGGGGCGATAAGCTTGAGCCACGATTTCGAGTAGGTCTCGACCGTGATGTCGCGGTCGTACGCCGGCAGGGCACCCAGACGCGCCTCACGAAGTTTGTCCGAGAGAACGTCTTTTGCTTCTCGCCGCGTCTTACAGGTCACCCACCGACGGATTCCTGCGCTGTCCCGGTAGTCGACGATCCACTTTTTCCGTCGTTTTCGGATGCAGGCCATGTTCCCCCTTCTTTCTCACCGCCGCCTTCTAGAATCGAAGGCAGCGGCACGAGGCGTTCGATCGGCGAGCGAGACCGAGTCGCTCCCCTCGCAGCGAGCCGCCGTTTTACAGGATGACGGACGGCCAAATCAATACGGGGGCCGCGAGCCTGTCGAGCCTTAGGCGCCACACGACTCAACCCATGCGAAGTCGTATGGCCAGGAACTCGCTCTGCTCCCTTCTGGTTGTCCTTAAGCCACACCTCAAGATCCGAGGCACGAATTCGAACGTACTTTCCGAATCGGACGGTCGGCAGAACGCTCCTTCGAGCGAGATCGTATGCGTAGGGAGCAGGAACTGATAGCCGTGTTGCCACCTCGGGAATGGTCAGAAGCTGGTCTTTCGGCGGACGTGATTCGCTTTTGTTGTGAGCGTCGTTCAACAGCCGCGCGACCAACGCGCTCTGAGTGGCCGCCAGACGCAGTAGCAGTGCCGGAATCTCGCCCGACGGAATGGCGGCGATGTCTTGACAATGATGGACGAGCGAGCCCGAATCTCCGTTGTTCATGATACTCCCCCTATCGCGCAGGGGCCGACGGGGTCTGGCAGGCTCTGTTGATCTACCCCAGACTGCGGTTTCTCGGGTTCGCGCGCCCGATACCCGCAGATCGGACACCGCCAGTTCTGTTCAATCGACTCCCACACCAATCCGACGGTGTCTGGATCACGCCCCGCTCCGCAGTGCGGGCAGGCAAAACCGCGCAGGCCTTCGAGAATCTCACTCACCCGCTCCAGACTCATCGCTTTCCTCTCTTATCCCGCTCCGGCTCTACGACGGCGGACTGGGCAGTCCTCCCGACAGAACGGCAGAATCAATGGATCCTCGCACCCATAGCTCGTGTAGTTTCTCTCATACACCGATCTGACCTTCTCTCTGATTATCGGCAGCCCCAACGGCGGCCGATTCCTTCTCGCATCCCACCGGCGCAGGATCTGTTCGGCCCTTTCCCTTGAGAGGCCACTGGCTTTGAGGTGGATCGCCAGACGAAACGCCACGACGTCGCGGCACCCTTCACCAACTCCCCGCATCATGGCCTGCGCGCAGGGTAAGAGGTCACCGTGGTACGCACGGGCATCCCTGTCTCTCGCCTCCGGGTGGGCCCGAGAGGCACGCGCCTGCCGGACCAAAGCTGCAATTTCGCGCGGGTGCACGGTTGGGATGCGGTCAATGTAGTCCCACTGATCGGCATATGGTTGATGGGACTCCGGATCCACAAACACTGTCTTCCCTAGCGGAACCGATTCGCCCGAGAGCGGAAGCCAGATGAAATTGCCCAGGCCATTGGCCGGCACGACATCCTGCTTGGGAAAGATTTCGGCCTTCACGCCAGCCTTGGCGAGCAGCGTCAGCGCCACCGCTCTGGCATCCCGTGCCGGAACCGATTCGGCAAAGAACAGCCACAGATGCCCGCCGCGGCTCTTACTGATTTCCCGGCACAGGGCCAGACCATACTGCGATGCGCGCTCGACCACCACATCCTCCGCGCCTTCCGCCTGCGGTCCATCGAAGTCGAGCGCGAGAAAGTGCGTGTGGCCATCATGCAAGAGCGGGTAGACGCCCAGGCGAAGCTTTCCCTCCAGGTGTAGCCGGTACTGGGCGAGCGTGAGCCGGCGCCGAACCGCGCAGATCCGCCCGGCCTGCAAGACTCCGAACGCGTCGGGCCGTCCGCGAAACAGCGCCGCGAACCGCTCCAGGTCAACAAGGGTCCACTTCATCGCCGGCTCTTCAGCTCAAGGCATGGTGCAGCGCTTCAACGCGGGGAATTCGCCCATAGCCACCGTCCGCGTACCGATATGTCTCGCCAATCCGATCAACGTTGATGTATCGACGCGTCCAGATGTGCTTAAAGAGCAGAATGCCCTGCACCTCTCCGACAAACATGAACTCCCGATACGCCCCCCCGACGACCTGCTCGAGCAGGGGCCATGGAATCTCAGAGGTCTCGATCATAGCATCCTCCCAGATTCGAACTCTCCCTCTCGTGATTACCGCCATCCTAGCGGCGTGTTCCCTCAACGACTCCTCACGTCTCGGCCAGCAGCATCGAGAATCTGGCACGGGTGCCCGCTCAATGGCTCCTCCTCAACGTCATCAAGGAGCATCGCCGCGGCGGCGTACCAGATACGCAGCATGCCCAGAAGATCCTCGAGCTCGCCGCTGACCGGATTCGGATCGCCATACGCGTGGTACGCGTGATCGGCTGCCGCGCGTGCTTTCTCAACAGCCGTGTCGACGGCATCAAGCGCTTGGCCCAGCGCCCGAACCACGTCCTGGCGGGAATCCACAACCTCTTCACCCAGCGCGGTGAGATCCACACCGCACCTACACCAGCGCGAGATCGCGGCTGCGGAGAATGGTGCCTGCCAGGTCCTCCAGCGCACCGGCCTGATCCGGATCGGATTCATCCTGGGCCAACCGCGCGACCGCCTGCGCCATCCCGTAGCGCGTGGCGTCGTACTCGCGAAGGAAGTACTCCAGGAGCGCGTTGCGCTTCTCCTCGGCGAGGCCGACCGCCTTGGCCACGTTCTGGACGGCCGAGTGCGGCGAGGTGACCGCGTCATCCTGCGCCTGCCGCGCGATCGCGACGATTCGGGCGAATGTCTCGGGATGAAACGCGCTTCTGATGGCATCGCGCGCCTTGAGGTAAATGAGCTTCGACTCCTGGCTCACCGTCTCCTCGGTGAAGATCCCCACCGCGAGTCGCTCGCCGAGATGTACCTTGGCCACCACGTCCTCCACCGTGGCCAGGTTGAAGCAGATCGCGCGCAAGAGCCCGATGCGCACGCCAAAGCCGCCGTGCCCTGTCTCGCTGTTGGACACGGTGACCAGCGGATGGACCGTTCCCGGCCCGCCCGGCAGGTCGCCGCCGACCCGTGCGGAGACGCGCCGCAGGTGCTCCTGATTGCCGAGGCCGCCCGAGTACCAGGAGCCTGGATCGCCCGTTCTCCTCTCGTCGATCGCGTCCCAGATCGAGCGGGTCGTGAACTTGAGCTTCATGCGCGTGTCCGAAAGACTCGCCTCGATCACTTCGCCACCGGCTGCTCGCACCGCATCAAGCGCCGCGAACGCAATGTCGTAGTGATCCAGTACGCGGTACCGGTCCGACAACACCGCGCGCACGTGGCCATCCAGGCACCGGATGAACCGCCGTCCCGGGGCATCCTGCATCAGCCCGTTGAGCAATTCGGCCGCACGCACCGGGCGTTCGTGCGCCAACTCCTTCATGAACCGCCCGGGGACTGGCGGGACCACCTTGCTCCCCATCTGTTCCAGCGCCAGATCCTGGATCGGCAGACCCTGCTGGGGGAGCCATGCCATCGCATGGGGCTCGGTGGGCACGAGGGAGAGCTGCCCATCCCGTGCCGCCACCGCCAGACTGCGCGTATCCGCCACGAAGTCGATCCTGGCGTTCTTCTGCCGCTCGAGCTCCCCGACAAGCTGATCCAGCCGTCCCCGTCCCGTCCACGCGGCAAACTCCGACACGGTTTCCATGTCCGTTCCTCCTTCTCTGTGATGACGAGCTGCATCGAATGACGACGCCTCGTCTCGTGAAACACCACGGGCCAGCACTCGTCGCTGGCCCGTGGGAGTCCCTGATCGTCTTTCGAATTACGCCGTCGTGGCGTCCGTTCCCGTTGGCGCTGGAGGCACTGCCAGGTCCTTAAGCTGCGCCAGGACCTGATCCGCCTCGTCCTGTCGCAGTTCGACCGACTTCTCCACCCCGAAGGTTTTGAGCACCGCGGCCACGCGACCCTTGCCGAGGCGCTCAGCCCAGCTCCAGATCGCCTCAAGCTGCGCGGCCTGGATCCCCGCGGTCCTGGCGCGCTTGCCCCCGACCTGCACCACCGTGGTCAACGCGCGGGTGACCGGATCCCGTTGACGATCCGGCGCAGAGCCGTTCGCCGGTGCGGCCGGCTGTCCGGTTGTGGCCTGAGCGTCCGCGGGCGTCTCGCCGTTGGCCTCGGCCACCGCCTGGGCCTCGCGCTGCTCGTGCGTGATTTCGTCCGGCTCGCGGTACTCCACCCCCAGCAGCTTCTTCTCCACGATCGCCTCGGCCTTGGTCACGGCCGTCCGCTCGCCGAACCGCTTGATGCGGGAGAGCTGCTGGATGATCGCGAGCTGGTCGGCGGGCTCGGTCAGCACGGGAAACCCATCCGGGCCGACCGTGTAGGGCTTGCCCGCTTTGACGACCTGGCCGTCCCGGTCGGTCTTGTGCGCGATCGCGTTCCAGATCAGGTCCTCGCACTCGGTCCGCCAGACGATCGTGACCTTGGCCTCGCGCTGCAAGACGGGGTTCGCGTCGGGGCCGATCCAGCCTTTGACGTGCGCCCAGGCCATCTCGGTATCGCACCCGGCCGCGACGATCCGCGTCTTGATTCCGGCCTCCTTGGCCCAGTTGTTGTAGACCCGCGCGCTCGGGATCAGCTTTCGGCCGCACCGGCGGTCATAGACCGCGTAGAAATCGCGCGCGGTGATGGCCGTTTCCTTCTTGAGCTGTTCGACCGGGTCGAACGTCGCGACCTCGGTTCCGGTCTTGGTCTGACCATTCTGAGTCGTGGGCATGGCAACCTCCTCCTCTAGACGATGACCTCTTCGTCCGTGATCTCCTCCGTCAACACCAAGTCCTTGGGGATCGCGGCCTCGTCACCCAGGCACAGCGGCCGATAGTCGCACCCGCCCCACTGTCCGCAGGAGGAGGTCTTCTTGGGAAACCGCCCCCGGACAATGTCCGACGCCACGAGGGCGAGCTTGTCGCGATACTCGGCGACCTCCTCGGGCCTGCGCGTGGCGAAGTGCCACTCGATCCGCGGTTCCTTGAGCTTGAGCAGTACGCAGAAGGCCACGCGGTCCACCGGCAAGTGGTTGGCCTCCAGCAGCCACCAGTACGCGGTGAGCTGCTCGTTGAGCCGGACTTCTTCGGGGTCGTACGAGGCCTGGGCGGTCTTGAAGTCCACCAAGGTGCGCAGGCCGTCGACCCGGGCGTACAGGTCGGGGTAGCCGATGAACGTCACGCCAGCGAGTTCGGCTGAGAGGTGCCGTTGCACGCACTCGGGCCGGACCTCGGAGAAGCGGGGTCGCTCTTCTTTCATGAAGCGCTCGAGTAATGCGCCGCCGATGTCGCGGAGCGCCTCCCACGTGTGCCGCTTGCCCCACGCCACCGGGGCGCCCCTGAGCGCCTCCCAGGCCCCGCTAAACACGGCGAGAGGATCGGCGTCTTGCTGGAACAGCGCCGACAGCGCCCGATCAATGGCGCCCCCGAAGAGCAGCGACGGACGCTTGGCGATCGGCCGCCAGCCCTCGACGTAGTAATAGCGATACGCGCGCGGGCAGAAGTCGTGGCGCGTGACCTTGCTGTGGGAAAGCCTCATCGCCTCAGCGACCATCTGCATGTCGTGACCTTCCCGCCAAGAGGCCATGAGGTCGGGGACCTGGTTTCGCCCAGACCACCGACCCGTCTTCAGTCCCACATCGCGATCGTCCCGGACGAATGTCCTCCAGAAACGACGACGGCGGGTGGCTGATGTCCCGCCCCTGGAGCAGGCGCCGGCGGCACCACGAGAGCACCAGCCGTGATCGGGCGCGGGTGATGGCCACGTAGAGCAGCCGCCGCTCCTCCTCGATCGTCTCGCGGCAACGCGCGTGCGGGAGGATGCCCTCTTCCAGGCCGAGGACAAAGACCGAATGAAACTCGAGGCCCTTGGCCGCGTGGATCGTCATCAGCCGCACGCCGTCGGCCGGGCTCCCGTCCGCGCCCTGCCCCAGGCCCGCCTGCGCGAGAAACTCCCCCAGTACATCGTCCGAGCCTTGCTCGTCGCGCGCCGCGATCGTCTGCAACTGCTCGATGTGCGTGAGCCGCCGGCTGCCGTCGGGAAATGCCTTGAGCAGGTGAGCTTCGTAGCCCAATCGCGTGAGTACCGCGGCGATGAGCGCCGGGACCGAGCGGGCTTCCTCGCGGAGCGCCTCGATCTGGAACCGTAACGCCCGCAACGGGCGACAGGACTGGCTCAGGCTTTGGAGCACGTCCGGGAGCGACCGCGCAGGGTCGGCCTTCAAACGCTCTTCGATCTGCGCCAGCGCCTTCTTCCCGATCCCCCGCGGCGGCACGTTGGCGATGCGCAGGAAGCTCACCAGGTCGTGGGGGTTATGGATCCAGCGTAAGTAGGCCAACACGTCCTTGATCTCCCGCCGGTCCCAGAAGGCCAGACCGTCCACCAGGTGGTAGGGAATCAGCGCCCGCGCCAGCTCACGCTCGATCGGCCGGAAGAGCGACGCCACCCGGCACAGAATCGCGATCTCACCGAGGGGCACGCCCTGCGCCCGGGCCTGCTGGATCTGCTCGACGATCCACCCCGCCTCCACATCCTCCCAGGAAAACCCGACGACACGCACGGGCTCGCCGCAAACATTCGCCGTGCGGATGGTTTTCGGCTGGCGCTGCCTATTGGCGACGATCGCGCGGCGCGCCGCCTCGATAATCGCGCCGGTGGAGCGGTAGTTCTCCTCCATGCGGAGGATCTGGCTGCCCGAATAACGCTGCTCGAAGGTGAGGAGGCCGCTCGCGTCAGCGTGCCGGAAGGCATAGATCGCTTGATCGTCATCCCCCACCGCGCACAGGTTGTAGCCGGGCGCGGCCAGCAGCCGGAGCAAGCGTTCCTGCAAGGGGCAGGAGTCCTGGTACTCGTCAACCAGGAGGTGCTGGTAGCGGCTCCGCACGCGCGCTAAGACCGGCGGGTGCTGCTCCAGCACGCGGACGGTGGCGAAGAGCAGGTCCGCGAAGTCCAGGGCGTCGCACCGCGCGAGCATCTGCTCGTAGCGCGCATACGCCCGCTGCAGCAGATCCACGTACTCGCGCTGGACCTCGCCGCAATCCAGCGCCCCGGCAAGGTCTCCCTCCGGAGCCACGCCGAGGTGTTTGAGGCGATCGAGGTCGGCCCGCAGCGAGGGCTCGTAGCCCTCGGCCTCCAAGTCCTTGGCCACGCGCCGCACTACCTCGCTCGCGTCGTCGCCATCGTAGATGGTGAAGCGGTTGCTGCGCGGGATGAACGCGTGGTGCATGCGCAGCAGCCGCACGCAGAGGGCATGGAACGTGGCAACCGTCATGCCCCCGAGTTGGCCGCCCAACAGGTGCGCGATCCGGTCCCGCATGTTCGCCGCGGCTTTGTTGGTGAACGTCAGGCACAGGATGCGCGAGGCCGGCACGCCTCGGACCGCGACGAGATAGGCCGCCCGGTGGGTGATCGCGCGGGTCTTGCCCGAACCGGCCACCGCCAGGACCAAGACCGGCCCCTCTCCGTGCTGGACCACCTCGCGCTGCTCGGCATTGAGGCCCGCCAGGAGGGTCTCCGCGCGAATCGGCTCCGCAGGTGCGTTGGGCAACTCCAGCCACGGCAGCGTGACCTGCATCGTCTTGGCGCTCACAGGCATCCTCCATTCGCTGGAATCAGGTGGTGATCCGCGAAGCTGAAGAAGCGCTCGTCGCCCACGATCACATGGTCGAGCACGGTGATGCCCAGGAGCCGGCCGGCCTTGACCAATCGCTCAGTCAGCTCGCGATCCTCACGGCTGGGCTCGGTGTCGCCGCTGGGGTGGTTGTGCGCTAATATGACGGCCGCAGCGTTCGAGAGCACCGCGGGTTTGAAGACCTCCCGGGCATGGACGAGCGCCGCGGTCAGCGAACCGATCGCGACCACGTTGAGCGCGTTGACGCGGTGCTTGCCGTCCAGCAGCAGGAGGACGAAGTATTCGCGGTCGGCGCCGGCCAGATAGGTCTGGACGAGCTTGGCCGCGTCCGAGGACTGGCTGATCGCGTTGGACCCGTAGGGAAACTTCCCCTCCCGCACCATCTGGATGCGGACCACCGTGATCGCGCGTCGCCCTGGTCGAAGGAGTGGTTGATCTCGGCAAGACGCTCCGTCGGCATCGCACACTGGCGCTCCCTCCTTGCTTGGCTGATCGGTGGGTCAGGGGCGGCGCCCCTGTCACGCAGGATTCGAAGTCGTTTTTCGGATTAGGAGGGAAGGAACCGTCCCCACGTCAGGAGACGAGGACGACGACCATGGACACGACACGGCCTCTCGTCCAGTGTTCTGGGACAAGAGGCCGCTGATCAGGGATCGAAGAAACGGATGCGGGATGCGGTTCCAGTTTAGAACGGAATATCGGCCTCCCCCGGATCCGGGCTGTCTTGGCCCGCCGTCTGTCCAGGGCCATGGCCGTTCGCCTTCCCCAGATAGATAATCCGCTGCGCCACCACGTACAACCGCTGGCGCTTCTCCCCGGTCTCCTTGTCGTTCCACTCGTCCTGCCGCAGTTCGCCGTCGATCAGAACCTGCCGGCCCTTGTGCAGGTACTGGCCTGCGTGCTCGGCGTGCTTGCCGAAGGCCCGGACCGCCACAAAGGTGACGGCCTCGACGATCTCCTCGGTCTCGGCCTTGCGGTACTTGCGATTGATGGCCACGGAGAAACCGGCCACGGCCGCCCCCCCTGGGGTGGCGCGCACTTCCGGGTCCTGAGTCAGTCGGCCCAACATCGTGATTCGACAGTAGTCCATGACAGATCCTCCCTGTGTGCCTGTGTGAGTTATTGAATGTCCAGCAACACCTGAACGCCCTGTTCGCCCGCAATGCGTGCCAGCAATGCCGCCAGCAAACGGCGATGGCATCGGGCTGGTAACGCCTCGTAGCAAACCAGGGTGACCTCGGGACGACGGAGCAACGTCAGGAAGAGATCCGGCGAGCGTTGAGCGAGCGTTTCCATCTCCACGCGGTACCGGCGCTCATACCCATCCCACGAGACCCGTCCCGCCTTGTACGCCGCGAGCAGCCCCTCGGATGGCGCGAACACCCGCCCGTTCTCGAACACTCGCAACGAGCCCCATCGATACGTCGCCAGGTCGCCGGGGCGCGCCTGATGGATCGAACGCGTGCGAATCACCATGGGGGCTCCTCCTGCTGGTGGGGAATCAGAAGGCGGACGCCTTCTCCACGGCATCTCGCGTTCATTTTTCTGGGGCCGCGGGGTCGGGCATATCGTCGAGCGCCACGAACGCGCGCTCGCCCCCGCGGGCGCGCGTTGGCCCATACCGTGCTTCCATCCGGGCAATGACCATCTCCAGAAATTCCACGAACGTCATCTCGAACGCGTACCTCTGGTACAGATCGCCTAACCGATCGACGAGCTCATCGCTGACGCACACGGTTCGGTCTCGGGACCCTCGATCCTCCATGACAGCCTCCTCTCCGCGACCCAACTGACGTCGCCGTCATCCCAACGGATCCGAAACTCGTTCTCGATGACCGGGCCATCGATCCCCAACCGACCGGACAAGACGGTGCCGGTCCGTCCCTGCCCGTCGTGAACGTGATCGCCACGTCGGAACGTCACCGTTCTCAAGCACCGATCCATCGCCAGTAACGCCGCTGCTGCGTTCATGCGCGTCCTCCTCCAGTGAGGGGATTCCAAGGGCACCGTGCCCTTGGTCACGATCGTCTCCACTCCTTTTTCGCCCCTCAGTACCGCTCGATCTCCGCGAACTCGTGGTGCGGATCGGTCGCGATGCGGATTTCGCGGTCCAATTCGGCCTTGGCCTCGGCAAACAGGTCCTGCCAAATGGCTCGCCGCACGGTCCGCGAGACCTGTGCACAGGCCTGCTGCACTTGGTTCCGGTACGTCACCACCTCCGGGCCACCGGAGCGGGATCGCTCGGTGATCCCGAAATGCAACTCGAGCCGGTCCGGCTGCGAGTGGTCCACAATCACGGCCCGGGCATCGATTCCCTCCACCTCGAACGCACGCTCATAGATCACGGTCGCCATCGGTTTCACCTCCTTTCGCTCGTCCCTCGTCGTAGGACGTCACAACCCTCGCGTCCCGACCACGCGCGATTCGTTTTTCGCGGCGCAAAGCAACGGCCGCCAGTCACGTCCCAGCACGGCCGAGGCCTGCGGGATGCCTTCCCCTTCCGGGGAGGGCTGGAGGGGCCGGGGGCTCGCTCCACCCCGCAGGGGCCAATTCATTTTTCGGGGTTTTGGTTTTCCCACGCGTTGACGGTAGCCCACCGCGGACGTGTTGCGATGCGGAAGGTCCGCCAGATGGACGAGAGATGTGGCGGCAATGCGACGAGATCGCGTGCCAGCGTTTCGGTACCGTGGAACGCAGCAAAACGGTGGTTGGCCCTGGCAGACCAGAGGGCCTAAAGCGCTGGGGAGATTGGGCAGGAAGCTGGCACGGCAAATGGCAGGCCCGACGACTCGGTTGGCCCTTATGGTTCAGGGGGGGCGACGGGCAAAAACCTGGCACGACGAAGGATCAGACGATGGGCAAGTCGAGGCTCCCAAAGGACATCGCAGAATTCCTTCGAGCTCGGGGATTGGCGCGGCAACGTGTCTACGTCCCGGCAGAGGATCGGCACAGCCTGGTGAGCGAGCACGTCCCCCGCCTGTTGCTGGAAATCGAAGCGGATTACGAACGCCGGGGCGTGACGTTCTCGACAGAGGCATCGCCCCAGAAGATGTTCTCCAGGGTGTTCGGGAAGAGCCTGGTCGCGCACAAGTTCAATCTGAAGGTGCGGACCGCGGCGCGGGTGGCGTCAGCCGCGTGGCGAGCGTGGCGGGAGTGGTTTACGCGGCAGGAACGCCCTCGATTGGACCAGCTCCGCACGCTGGCTCAGGAGACCGGACGCGAGTACCAGTCCCTGTATTTCAGCTACATCGAGATCCGCGGAGAACTGCGGAGCGGAAAGGCGGTCGTCGTTGAGTTCTACGCGCGGTTCCATTCGATCCCGGCCACGGCCATCGAGCGCATGATCGAAATCGCGGGAGCTTCGATCACGAGTTGTCCATGGCGGGTTTCAGGAAACATTTCATGAAAGTGGCGCGATAGAGGGGAATCGGACCCGCTAATTCAGGAAACATTTCATGAAAAATGCGTGGGGAGGCCATCATGCGCTACGTGGGACTCGATGTGGGCTTCGGTTACACCAAAGCAATGCCGGTTCATGCAGGTCAGGGTGATGAATCGAGCACGCTGGTCTTTCCATCCGTTGTCAGCCCGGCCGTTGACCTGGCGTTTCGGTCAGGCCTCGACACTCAGTCAGGCAGCCTCGATCATCTGGCAGTCACGTTCGAAGGTGCTTCCTACTTTGTAGGGACGCTTGCACGGCGCCAAGGGCAGTTCGCGCGCGCGACGCTCGATCGGGTCCGAACGCAGAGTCAGGAATATCGCGTGCTGTTTCTGACCGCGCTCGCATTGCTGGCCGAGTCGTCGATCGAGGAGTACGCGGTGGTGACCGGCCTGCCGGTCGACGATTTCGACGACCGCACAGTGATCGAGGACACGCTCTCAGGACGTTTCGCGATTACGGTGGGCGACCGAATGCTGGGTCTTGCCGTTCGGCATCTGACCGTCGTCCCCCAGCCCTATGGCGCGCTCATGGACCTGATCTTCAAAGACACGCTGGGGAATGTCGATGAGCGGTACGCCAACGCGCGGGTAGGCGTCGTGGATATCGGCTTCAAAACCACGGATTTCGTCCTGATGCACCAAGGCGAGTTCGTACAGAAGGGCTCCGGCAGCCTGAAAACTGCGATAAGTGCGGTCTACCAGGCCGCGATCCCGACATTCACCAGCCGGTACCCGGGGAACTGGGACGCCCTGGGTATCGAAACGGCCCTTCGCGATGGCGCGATCCATGTGCTGGGCAAGCGATTTGAACTCGATGCGGCGCTACTCGACGCGGAACTCACAGGCCTCACCGGAGAGATCGTCTCTTGGATTCATGCACGCTGGAGCAGTGAACCAATCGAATATCTAATCGGCAGTGGCGGTGGCAGCCTTTTGCTGAAACCGCTCCTGCTCAAGGCCTTCCCGCAGATGGTGTTCGTCAGCGATCCCCAGCTCGCTAACGTCCGCGGGTACCACAAAGCCGCGTGGTTCTATCATGGCTAAACGGATGTCCTTTCAGCTCTATCTCAATCCGCGGAATGCGCGTGACCAGCACATCATCACATGGCTTGACACCATCCCGCGTTATCAGCGCTCACCGCGTATCAAGGACATCCTGTCGCGTCACATCCAGGGTGGCGTCCTGGAGAACAACGAAACCGGTCGCGCTCGAAGCCGTTCCGATGCCAGTCGGGTCGCGTCAAAGTTACTGGGCTCGCTCCCGAAGCTCCCGAAGCGGCATTGATTTCGTTGCCCAATAGACCGTACGCTGTACGGCGGGTGCTAAGAGATGGGTAAGTTGGTTACCGCGTCCTCTATTGCTCCGTCTCGGCGGGCACTCCGTCGTCGTGCGGGGAAGCTCGCAGCCACTTTCGGTCTGCTTATCGTTGCTGTATGGATTGTCGGCTGGCTGCTTCATCAGGACCTTCTCGCTGGCCTGCTCGTAGTCGCGGCGATTGTCGTGGGTTGGCTCCTTATTGTGACAATCACCAAACTACTGACACTCGAGCGCCCAACCCAGGAGGCGTGGGCTCGCTTTGTCGACTGGGACGAGGAGCGCGAGCGGAATCCCTGTATTCCAGGAACAAAGGCCTACTGGAACTACGGTCAGGAACTCCTCGATCGGGACCGCAACGATTAGCGTTCGACTCGATCGAGTGCCTTCAGCCGCGACTCCGGATAGAAGTTGGGGTGCGGTGTCGCATCCTCGAAAAGGCGTTCTCTGCTCTTGTTGACCCGTGTGTCCTGCTCATTGCGAAACGGATTGAGATCTCTGATCCCTTCCGCAGTAGTCTCTGCCAGGCTGGCTGTGCCTCGTTGAAATTCCTGTACGCGTCCTACGAGTTGCCCACCGTGTTGCCCCACCGAATCCTGGGCCTGCTCCGCGTTTTTCTCACCCGCATCCACACGCGCCATCGTGCTCGCTGCCTGATGCTCTGCCTGCGTCTGGACGTCCCGCGCCTGTTGCCTCGTCGATGCGCCCGCTGAGGCCACGCCGCTCCTGGTGTGATCCTGCCCTTGGCTGACGGTGCCTTCCGTCCGACCCGCCGCATCGCGAACTGCACCGCGATCAGTATCGATCGTTCGGCTGATCTCGTCCTGAAAGCCCTTTATCCCGAATAGTTGTTCCGTCGGACGGCTTTGGTCAAACCAGCTTTGCGCCCACTGTGCGACACTGCGGTCCCCGATGGCAGTACGGTCAGCCGAATTGGAGATCATCGCGTCTCCGATCTTCGTCGCGACGTAGGACTCGCTCTTGCCTGTCTCGCGGCTAATGTGACGCACCAGCGCAGCGGTCTGGTCCTGATTAAGCGTCACGGACTTGCCTTCGCTCTCTCTCATTTGAATGGAGAGTGATGCGAGCTGGGAGACTAGGTCGCGTAGCCCCTGACTGCGCTGGCTTTCCTGCCCCGAGCTGGCACTCACGCCGAACCGGCTCCCGGTTGTCGCGGCATGGCCGTGGCGACCCTGAGAACTCGTTCGCGCCTGTTCGTTCACGGCGTAGGCGTCACGCGCTTCTTGGTCCGTGACCGCCGAATACACGTGTTCGAAAGCCTGCTGCTCCTTGGCGGTGACGCCAACATCCTCATGTTGGTTCTTGATGCCAGTGGCGGAGGCTGATGCCCCTACATTGAATCCCACACCTCGGCCTCCCAAACCGGAAGGACCCGAGAGGCTTCCACCGCCCTTGAGGTCCACTGCTTTCGCGAGAAGCGCCCGCTCGGCAATGGTTCGCGCCTGGTCGGCTGAGAAGCCGAACTTCTCCGATAACTGATTGGCCGCCCGGTCCACGGCCGCCACCGTCCGCTGCGCCTCCGCCGATCGCCCGGTCTCGGCCGTGCGCCCGACGCTGTGCTCGCTTTGAGCCGCGGTGTGGCGCTCCGCCTGCTGCGTCAGCGCCGAATGAAACTGCGCCGACTCGACTTGAAATGCCTCCTGCGCTCGCTGATACGTGTCCTGGTACGCGTGCCGGAGTTCCTGGCTCGACTGGCGTCCGGCCTGCACAGTGAGCGCCCCACCTAAGCTGCTCACCGCGAGCTGGGTTGCGCCGCCAGACGGCGTTACGTATCCATAGCGGGCTGGCGCGTGGCCGCCATCGACCACAGTCCCATATTCACGGAACGTGATGCCGGTCGTCGATTCTGCTGCCGGATTGAACTTGTTCGCCAACAGATTCGAAAGACTCACGTTCCCCGTACTGAGATTGCCCATCCCAGCCGAGGCTGCTGCGGCCCCGGCCGCAGACTGAGCCGATCCTGTGACGGACCCGACCGCCTGGGACAAACCCGCGAACGTTCCCGACGCGAGCGCCCACGCGATGACCGGCACAGCAAGCGACAGGGCACCGGCGATCGCCAGGCCATCCGCGGTCAATACTTCGAGCGTCCGGTACGTCGCGAGCGTGATGCCCGCAGACGTGTAGGCAGCCAACATTCTCTCGGCCTGCACCGCGGTCAACAGGTTCAGGATCGCGAAGAGCGGCCCCCAACACTGCAGCCACAGAAACCCGATCCCATACGTCTTGAGGACCATCGGGCCTAGCGGGGTGAAGAGGAGGAGCATCA
Organism: Nitrospirota bacterium; assembly: GCA_040757335.1. Taxonomy (NCBI): domain Bacteria; kingdom Pseudomonadati; phylum Nitrospirota; species Nitrospirota bacterium. The sequence continues at coordinate 68,163 of JBFLXB010000009.1, forward strand.
AGAGCGGGAACAGGCCGTACAGCAGACCCTCCACCGCGCTGCGCAGCACCGGCAACAGCCGTTGGGCGAGTTGCCCCATCGTGAACAATGCGGATCGTTGCTGGTACTGGGCCTGGGCCAGCGTGAGCCCCACGAGATACGCGTCAGATCCGGTCAGCTTCGCTTGAAGCTGAATCGCCTCGTCGAAGCTATGAATCATGGCCGACTGAAAGAGAATGGCCTGGGGCGTCGCGGCCACATTCATCAGGCTCTGATACGACGTCGTCATGACCGAGTCCACCGCGGCCGGCTGTAAGCCCCTGGCACCGGCCAGGGCCTGGACGAACCGCCCCCACCAGCCGGTATAGACCGCGTTGAGCCCCGCGGTCAGTCGGCTGTAGCCCTCCGCGCACGTCACGACCTCCGGCGTGCCCTGGATCTCCGTCCCATCGCCGGCAATGTGCGTCTCGGTAAAGCGGCTCGGATGATCGGAAGCAAACGCCGCCAGGAGATCAGGGCTGGTCAGCACCGCGTTGACCGCCTTGGTGCCGTCGAGCAGGTCGTACAGCACGCAGTCGCGAATGTACCGCGACGCGCTGCCCGCCACGTAGGGCTCTGGAATCTGTTCCAGCAGGCCCGCCCGCACCACATGAAGCGAAGTTGCATAGCCTGCTGTTCTGAATTCGATATCGCCCGGCAGCGAAAAGGCCTGCTCCATGAGCCGGGTGAGGGCGTCACCAAGGGCCGACGACAGATGACCGACGTAACCGAGCAGAGCGGGGACACCCGTGACGACCTGGGTATCGGCCGGCCGCAGGTGGTCGATCACGGACACGTCGACCTTGGGCACGAAGAACCCCAGATACGCCAACGCAAACCAGAGCAACCAAGAGAGCTGAAACCGGAACGAGAACACAATCCAGCCGATGAAGATGATCAGGCCGAGCACGGCCATGGCCTTGATCAGCGTGAGATAGGCACTCCCGCCGAGGAGCAGCTTGATCGCGATCAGGATCGTGACGAGAAACTCACCGCCGCCATAGGTGTGAATTTCGTAGACCATTTAGGGTCCTGGCGTACGGCTGAATTGGTAAGCGGCTTCGAGTCCGTGCGCTGAGAGATTGCGCATCATGGCGCGTTCCACCCGTTCGAGCATCTCGACCTCCACGCGAATCGAGTCCATCACGAAGCGCGTCCGTTGCACGCGCGTCCGGATGTCATCCTGCACTTCGGCGATTTGCCCCTCGATCGCCTCCTGCACCGCGCTCTCGACCTTCGCGACCGACAGCGCGCGCCGGGCCTGTCGCGCCGCCGTGTCCACCCAGTGCTGGGCCATGAGCAGGGCCAGTGGCTCGGCCCACTGCGCCAGGTAGCTGTCCGCCACCGCGGGCGTCAGCGTCGATAGCGCGTTGACCATCCGGTAGAGCGGCAAGGGAGCTGCCGAGACCAGGTCGATGTCGGCCGCATTCAACGTCTGTTTGGTCCGGACCCGGTCCAGGATCCCTTCCAAGCGCTGGCGAACCAGTTCCGTCAGACCCGTGGCGGTGGGTTCGGAAACGGTCGCTTGCGCGAGGCAGTCGACCGTGCAGTCGTAGCGCGTGATGTTCCCGCCATCGACGAGCTGGTCGAAGGAAACGATCGGCGGCCACGTGACGACCTGATCATTCACCGCGACGACGGTACCCAGTGCCGAGAGGATTAACTCCCGCGAGGGCTCATCCACGCCATTGAGGTTGCTCAGCGCCTCCCAGAGGTAGTTGCGATCCCGCCTGCCCTGGGCCTGATCCTCGGCATCGCCCACCACGCCGGTGCTCGGGTCGGCGGCGCACGCCTGCCGGGCCGCGCTGTAGTCCGGGCTGGCCCCCGAGGCCGTGCGCGCGCCGGTGCATCGGCCGATCTGGGAGGAGCGGATCTTCTCCGGCAGACCCGTGGCATCCACCAGCGCTCGGCCCGCCTGGCACGACGAGAGATTGAGGTTGTTGATCCGCTCGGTCACATTCTCGAAGTGTTTGATGATCCCGGAAATCTGCGGCGAGATCGCCTCCAGGGCGAGCTGGAAGGCATAGCCCAGCGATGCACTGCCGATCGCTCTGAGCTTGGCGATGAGTTGGTCGGTATTGATATACGAGAACGCGCCCAGATAGAGATCGATCCCTTCGCAACCGGCCCGCACTTTCGGCAGATTGATCGAGGCGAGATCCAGCGACGCTTGCGGAAACCGCAGCGACATACCGCCACCCGTGAGATAGCCGCGGGTCTGGCCCTCGTACGCCCCCGGCGTCGTTGTGGCGGTCATCACGCCGAGCGAATCCGCCAATTCATTCAGTTGCTGCTGCAGATCGGCCCAAGCTGGCGTGCTCCACAGAAGCCCCCAAAGTACCCCGACCATCGTCCATTGCAGCCAGCGTGTCATCGATGTCCTCTTCATTCATCTCCTCATTGGCTTCGCTCAGTCGAACAATTCTCCGACTCAGTTCTTCCATGGTCAGAAGACCGGTCCCCACGCGCAGCACGTCGGACGGCGGCCGGGCCAGGAAGACCGCCGGGACCTGCGTCACACCGAGCTTCTCCGCCGCCCCATCATCCACCTTCGCCTGCTCGAACACCGGATCCGGCGCACCGTCCAGACTGACCGCGATCACTCGGAATCCGTACGCCGCGGCGAATGCGGCAAGGATCGGCGACTGGACCTCGCAGAGCGGGCAGTGGCGGGAGAAGAAATAGAACAGCCCCGCCGTCCTGGCGAGATCCGAGAGCGCGGCGTCTTGCCGCCGGACCCGATCCGCTTGGACTGGGGACAGCGCGGCCGCGGTGACCGGCTCGGTCACGGTGGGGTCCAGCTCCGGGTGCTGCCACAGCACACGCTGCCACACCCGCGCGAACTGCTCCGACCGCTGAGTGAGCTGCTGCTGGAACGCCATGTAGGCCACGACCCTGGCCTCGGTCGGCTCCTCGATCGCCCGAGCGAGCAACTCCTCAGCGCGTTCACGCATCGCTTTCACGGTCGGAGGTAACGGTGTCTGAGCTGGCTTTTTGGGTGGCGGAACTGAGCGATGCTCCAGATACCAGAACCACCCGTCGCGGCTCCGATCGAAGAACACGCCAGACTGGGCGCTGGCCAGCTGGGCCATGGCGATCAACACCACGATTCCGAGTACCACGGATCTCATGGCAGGTGCGTCTGGAAGAACTGGTCTAAATCTTGTTGGACCTGCGTGTTGCTGATGCTGCCTGATGCCGGCGGCACGCTGGTGGGATCGGGTACGAGCGCTGGAGAACCCTGGGCCTGGCTGCTCAACTGCGCGGGATCCGGCGGATTGGCCACGATCGTGGACGAGTACTCGCTGAAGTCGATGGCCTGGAAGTTGATCCGCTGCAGTTCCTCGGGTGTGAACCCGCGGCAATCCGGACTCTGGGCGCTCCCCCACCCGATCGCAAGCTGCGGCCGTCCTTGCTCCTGGATGATCCGCGTGAGCTTCGAGGAGAAGCAGCAGAAGCTAGTCGTGTGCTCCACGCACACGCTGCCGAAGAGCAAGTTGACGTCGCGGCTGCAGTACGTGCCGATCTGCACGCACTGCCCGTTTTGCCGATGGGTCTGCAGCAACTCTTCGTTGGCGTTGCATCCCAGCAAGGCGGTGTCCAGCGCGCAACAGTCGCGCGTGATCCCGCTCCCGAGCGTTCGCCGGCAGCTTTCCCCGGTCCCGGCGAAGATGACGAGCGGATCGGCGGTGTGATCGTCCTCGATCGCGTTGAGGCTCGCGATGTGGCTCGTCGCCAGTGCCATGTCCGTGCTAGGGACGGAGGTCGTGTCCGCGCAGTCGGTCGGGTCCAGACACCGGATGCCAGTTGGACTGTCCGGGCAGATCACCTGCACGCTTTCCTGCGCGCACCCCTCCTGGATCGTCTGAGTCGCGCAGGCATAATTCTCTTGTTGCGCCAGGCACTGGCTGTAGGCGTTGGTCAGCGAGCAGGCGTTGGATTGGAGCGTGCAACCCTGGCTCCGGTAGGTCGCGCAGCCGTCGATCACCTGGCTGGTGTCGGCGCAGACGTATGAGCGCGTGCAGTCGGTCGCGGCGCATTGCTCGTTGACCTGAGTGCAGCGGTCGTTCATGTAGCTGCCGCACGCGGCCTGGACCGTCGCGGGATCGAGGGGCGGAGGCGTGGTGCTGATCGTGGCCGTATACGAGACGCGGACGGACTGTGCCCCGCTCGGAGGGCACGAAGCAAGGTTCACCGTCTGCCCGACGCCCGACACACACACGTTGCTGGTGCCGCTGCAACCGCCGCCCACTGCGGAGAAACACACCTGCATCCCAATGGATGGCACCGGCAGCGTCATCGTGCCGAGTGTGTGCCAGTCATCAGCCCCGCGGCCCGATCCAGGCCCACCGCAGTTCCAGTGCGGCGACCCGCTGGGAGAGGTGTCCAGAACCTGGACGTCCACCGTGGTCGCGTCGGGCTGAAACACCCGCCCATAGAGATAATGATCGGTGCAGACCGCCGAGTTCCCGCTTCCCGACACGATGCCCGGCTGAGGAAGCGGATACGTACACTGACCGGCAGTCTCCGCGTACTCGATCGAGCACGTCACCGGCTGCGTCGTGCTCACGACCTGGCTCGTCGGCTGCGTGCACACCCGTTGCGTGATGCAACCTTGTGTGCCGCTCGCGGCTTGCTGGCTGCCGGTGATCAACGGATCATCTGCTGCGATCACCGACCGGGAACGAAGGTTGTACGACTGGCCGAGGAACAGGCCGCCTTCGGTCGTGGACAGCGCGCCCTGACCTTGGAGGTCGAGCTGGCTCGGGTTATCGAGGTAGAAGCTTCCCTGCGCGGCCGCGTCGGACTGGCTTTGCGGCGTGATCCCGGGGATCGTCTGGTTCTGGATCGCGCTATCGATCAGCCCGCTTGCGGCGTCCTGGCCTTGCGGCTGGGCTTGACCGAAGGCCTGGCCCTCTTGGATCGCCTCGTCAAACGTTGTGCTCTGCGCCCAGGCCGGAAGCGGGAGGCATAACAACGCGATCGTGGCGATCCATCTCACGATCATGGTGCGTCACCGCTCATAGAATCCCTGCCGGAGCTTGGCAAGTAACCGATCGACCGACGGCGTCTCGCGGGCCAGGTGTTCCAGCGCCGAGGCCAGCGGGACGTCGCCGGTCACAATCGCGTGTCGAGGCGGCAACCCGCAGATCTCACATGAGGGATCGACGCCTTCGGCGTACACAAGGGTCGGAACCGCGGTGATGCCGTACAGCGTGAAGAGACGCGGCTCAATGAGGACTTCGGTCTGGTGATTCCCCAGTAGCCGCTTGAGGCGGCCGAGCGACATCTTGGCCGATCCTTCGGGTAGTCCGCGCAACACAGCGACGAGCCCGACCTTCTCCCCGTCCGCCAGCGCGGCCTTGAGGCTCGCCTCCGGCATCGAGAACGACCAGAAGTAATAGAGCCGGTCCGCGGCCAGCGCGGAAGACGGCCCGATGAAGACTGAAGCCCAGAGCGCGAGCCCCACCTTACAGAACGCAGCAGTCACGCTTCCTCCACACCACGTACACGAAGTCCTCCCCCGCGACCGGAAACGACGCCCCCACGCCCCAGGCGATGTCACTGCGGCCAAGGGGAAATACGCGCCCCCGCTTGGGGTACGCAAGCTGCAGCTTGTACTGGCTCTTGCGCATGATCGGCATGGGGTACTTCCGGCAAAGCCCATCAACCCCGACCGTTCCCCAGAGCAAGCCCTCGCGATGCAGCTTGAACAACATCCGGCTTGCGATCAGGGCCGAGGCCTGCTGCGGACTCGCATTCCCCGCCGAGAGCGCGCCGTTGAGCGGGTACACCCCACCCCAGCACCCCTCGCACCAGAAGAGGCCGTCCAGCGGAAAGCCCGCCGTGGCCGCGGCGCAGTCGGCCGCACACGCGGCGATCGAGGCGGGATTGGCGAAGAGAAACGTCTCGGGCGTGAGCAGAGCCGCAAGCTCCGGCACGTTCCAGAGCGGATCCAATTCGGTGACGTACGCGAGATCGAACGCTGTATTCTCCAGGCAGCCGAAATCGAGCACGAGTTCTAGGAGCGCAAACAACGGGTACGTGTAGTAATGCACCTGATAGAACGCGTGGTGCTCGTCGGTCGCCTGCGTGCCGGAGTTAGTGCCGAAGCCCTGGATCGTAGGCGAGAGATCCATGCCGCCGAGCGAGGGGAAGCAGTACGGATCGCGCACGACCTCGATCAAGCGAACTGGCTCCCAGAAGGACACGGGAATGCCGGGGAGCACGTTGAGCGGAGGAGGACGGTCGGAGCAGAAACAAATCGGCGACGTGCCGACCGTCTCGGTGTCCTCGGCATCGAAACTCGCGACCGTGATGCCGCCGATCTTGATCGGAAAGACGCCCATCCAGTCGACATCGGTCACGGGGTTGAAGACGCGGCCGGGGCAGGCCTGCGCGCTACCCGCATCGGCCATGAGTAGAAAGCTGATCGCCGCCCCTGCCAACAGCCAGACGGTGCCCCTTCCCATACGGTGCCTCCCCTGTTTTGGAGGCAAGCCTACGCTTCAGCGGACCTCCACCGAGGCACCGGATACGGTCAAGGAGTCGCTGATTCTGGCGACTTAGAACAGGGCGTTTAGGTGGCGAAGTGGGGAAAAGACGGGTGAGCGTTCTCAGGGGGCAAGCCAGTCGTCATGCCGCAGCCATCGCGCCGATACGTCAGAGAGAGCCACTACACAATCGGCTCACTCGCAAGGCCGTCGCAAGAAACTCCTGGTCTGTGGATGAACACTGTGATGGCTGTATAGCCAAACATGTGGATTTCGCTCTTTCATCCGCTGCGCCTCCTCGCTAGCACGCCGGGTAGGAGAAACGCGGACGCGACGGCGATCATGGCCGGACCGGTCGGGAGCCTCCATTGAAATGAGGCATAGAATCCGACCAGTGCGGCGGCCACCCCGATGGCCACCGACAGCACGAAGGTTTGCGCGAGGCGCCGGGTCATCAGCAGCGCCGCAGCGGACGGAATGACCATAAACGCGAAGACCGGCAACGCGCCCACCGAGCTGATCGTCACCGCGATCGTTAGCCCGATGGAGGCGAACAGCGCCTGGTTGAGCGCCATCGTGCGCATTCCTGACGCCTTCGCTGTCTCCAGGTCGAACGCAGTAAAGACAAACTCCTTATACAACAGCGCGTGTAAACCCAGGACCGAAGCGGCCACGAGCGCCAACACCAACACCTGGGCCGTCGAGACAAACACCGCGTTCCCGAACAGCAGATTCTCGATGTCGTGCGTCGCGCCTCCGACGTAGTCCAGCAGCAGCAAGGCGATGCCCGCGGGTACGATATAGGCCACGCCCAGCAAACTTTCGCGCGTAAGGCGACGCTCGGCGTGCTGGAACGCCAGGACGGCGGCCAGTCCGCAGCTCGCAGCCACCGCGGCCACGATCGGCCACACCGAACCGACGTGGTCGGGCCCGACACCGCCGATCACCACTCCCAGGAACATCGCGCCCGCAATCCCCAAGGAAGCCGTCTGTGACAGGGCGGCGGTCACGAACACCACGCGCTTCAACACCACATACACGCCGAGGAACGAGCAGACCAACGCCGTGATCACACACGCCGCCAGACCGTTCTGGAGGATCGGCAACGCCTCCCAAATACTCACCCGCGCCCCCCGGTATTGTCGTGCCGACCGTGGCCATGCACGAAGACGTGCGTGCGGCCGTGGATGCTGTGGACGTGGACGTTCTGGCGATAGATCCTCCCCAGGGTCTCGTCGCGCATGATCTCCGACACCGCACCGGTCATCACCTGTTCCTCGTGAACCACGATCAATGATTCGGCATAGTTGCCGATCAAGTTCAAATCGTGAGTAATCATCAGTACGGTGCGCCCCGACCGCTGATGCAGATCGAGAATCAATTGCATCATTTCCAGCTCACCCGAGAGGTCCATCCCAGTCGTGGGTTCGTCGAATACCAGAACATCGGGCTCGAACGTGAGGGCTCGAGCGATCAGCGCGCGCTGCTTTTGGCCGCCCGAGAGAAGGCGAAACGGCCGGTCGGTGAGGTGGTCGACCGCGACTTGGCGCATATACTCGACGGCCAAGTCGCGGTCAGCCTGTTGCACTCGCCGCCCGATCCCGATCCTGGGAAACCGCCCCATCAGCACCACGTCCAGGACGGTCAGCGGGAAGATATCGTCCAGATTGTTGCGCTGGGGCACGTAGCCGAAACGGAGCCCCGGCGGACGATCGAGCCGCCCATCAACGGGCGGCAGGATGCCGGCCAGCGTCTTCACCAGGGTGGTCTTGCCCGACCCGTTGGGCCCGACGATGCCCCAGAACGAGCCCGCAGCGATCTTCAGCGATATGTCCGTGAGGATGGCTCGGCCGTGATAGCCGATCGCCAGACGTTCGGCTTGGATCTGCGCCGGTCTCAACCCATTCTCCGCTGACGTCCGCTCACCGCCCCGCCTGGGAGTCGCCGAGCGCTTTCGTGAGATCTGCGTAGATCACGTCGAAGAGCCCGATGTAGTCTTTCGCGCCAAACCGCTCGTCCACCGTGGATGGCAACGACACAAAGCGTGCGCCGGTCTGCTGCGCAATCTCCTTCGAGATCTTCTGGGGCTGCCACGGCGACACCAAAACCACGGGAATGTGCTTGTCCCTCATTTTTTTGACCAGGACAGCGACCTCACCCGCGCTGGGGGGAATGGTCTCCCGCGGTTCGATGTAGGCAAACAGGTCCAGGCCGTGGCGCTTGGCCAAATAGATCCAGTCGCGGTGATAACTCACGATCTTGACGCCCTTGTATGGGGCCATCATGCGATCCCACTCCCCGATCTTCGCCTTGAGCCGTGAGACGAACCCCTCGTAGTTGGCCCCGTACACGTCGGCGTGGTCTGGGTCCATCGCGACCAGTTTGTCGTAGATGTTTTTCGCCACAACCAAGCCGTTTTCCGGGTCCAGCCAGTAGTGGTGATTCCCCGTTTTGGTCGGATCGCCTACGATCAAGTTGAGGGAAAAGAATGGTGTCGCTTGGAGTTCGTCCTTCGAGTACGGAAGGAACGTGATCCCCTGCGAGGGATCCAGGTACCCCTCGGTTCCTTCAAGAATCCTGGGATTCCGGCTGCTGCTGAGCGCGATCGGTAGCCACGCCATCTCCATGTTCTGGCCGTTGACAATCAATAGATCGGCCTTATTCAGGTGGATAGCAAACGACGGTTTGGGATCCACTGCATGGGGGTTCTGGACACCCGTCGTGAGGCTCACGACCTCGATGTATTCGCCGCCGATCGACTTGGCGATCGAGGCATCCTGCGGAAAGGAGGTGACGATCCTGAGGGCTGCGGAGGCGGACACCGGCGTTGAGGCCATAAGCCAGACCGCCGCGGCTGTTGCAATGATCCGAGATGACAGCATGGAGGTTCTCCTTCGTTGGGCGTCGACCGAAAAGGTTACCACAGCGTGTAGAACTTCCCGACACCGGGGGTCACAGTGCCTCCTCCCACATTGAGTTGGAGGATGACCACGTTGGATCCTGGGGCGGTGTCGGCCGACGGAATGTGATCGAATTGGAGATTGACGCGGGACACCGGGTTGAAGAAATAGCGGATCCCCGTCGAGTAGCGCGTGCGCGTGACATCGCCGAGCGTGGCGTCCGCGGGGTCCACGTCACCCGTGACGGCATCGAACCGAGCGCCAAGCGCCCAGTTGTAGGTCACACGATAGTCGACTTCGGAATAAAGTCCCTTCAGGGTCTCGTTCGGTAGCCCAAGGCGCGTCAGTTCCTTCGTGTCATGGAATAGCTCGGTCGTCCAGCGGACGTACGGACTGAACGGGGCGGGTTTGTACTTGAATGTAAAATCCAACCCGTAGACCCGGTCCTGATCGTCGTTGCCGGGATCCGAATTGTTCCCACCCTGAGCATATGTCGCGCCCCACTCCCAACTCGACGCATCGGTGAGGTCGAGATAGTGCGTGAGTTTCGTGATCACGAAGGCGTTCGTCGCGTCCGTCTCAGCCGGATCGACCGGGGCGGGTTTGGCCTGAAAGACCCCCAGCGTGTCCCGCCGGCCGACGTCCACGGCGAGCTCCACAAACTGGCCGAGCGGCGGTTGCCAGGTGAGTTCCGCGCCAAGGATCTTGAATCCGTCGTCGCTCGCGAGCACGGTGGTAATCATCGGGGGGTTGGCGAAGATCCACTCGTGGTCATGATATTGGTTGTGTTTGCCGAACTGGGCTCGAAACTGGCCGACCTTCAGTTGGGTCTGATACGGCATCTTGTGGAACAGAAAGAACGCCTCCTCGATCGCGGCCGAGTCTTGCCCGAACGCCAGAAAGAGCGCAAATTTGGCGGGGTACTGGTAGAGGTCCTGCGTGACCGAGACGTCAAAGCTCTTGAGCACCAACCCCTGGCGCAACGCCCCGCCGATGTATGGACGGAGCTGGGGGTAGGCGTTCACGTAGTCGCTGTAGCTGGAATACAACACGTTGCCAGTCCACGACATATCGATCAAGCCATACCGGCTGAGGCTGATCCCTTTGGTGTGGGCGTCGGCGGCCGGCACGCCCAGCACGCTTGCGCCCAGTAGGGCCATCGCGAACGCACACGTTCCTCTCGCGATGGCATGCATCACGCGCTCCATACTCGCTCCTTTGTTCTCGTCGGCCCTGGACCGGCTTCTCTAAGCCGATCGCGCGGCCGGGCTTGCGGTTTAAGGTGTAAAGAACGTTAAGTTAGACGAGCAGGAAAGGCGGGCCTCGCGAGCGCAAAACCTCCGGCTCCGCGGGGTCGGGTGACGCTGGCAATGGGCTTTCCAGCGCCCGAAGCGGCGTTTGGAAAACTTCTCCCTTCTCTGGCGGGAAGAACTTGCCGCTTGCATGGTCGTTGTCGTGGCTGTGAAGGAATCCTTCGCTGGGGAAGGCCGCTGTCCAATACATGCCGGCCAGCGAGTCGAGGTCGCGAGGAACAGCGGTCGGACCGTGGTCGTGCCCATGATCACGGGTGTGGCCGTGGGGCTCGGAATCGCCGCCGCGCAGGTCTCTGTGCGTATGAAATTGCTCCCCATCGGTGTGGGCGTGATTGACGAGGCCGCCATCCCACACCAGGCCGTCAAGCCCGAATGCAAGCAGGACGATCCACAACGCCGCCTGAGCACTTCTTATATGTCCAACTAGTGGTAGCATTTGTTTTAGAAACGTAACACTCCTTAAACCGCGAGGTCAAGCACTTTCTTCCCAACATTTTCTTCCCAACCTATCGGGCAAGAATGAACCATGCGTACGTGGCACCCAACCGTCACGGTAAATCACCCATCGCCAAGGTACGGCACTCCGGGAGCCGATGCCGGTCGTTTGCATCCGAATCATTCCAGCTTCAAAACCGACACGAGCACTACCACTTTCAGTACCGCATCCGCAATGCGTTGGGATAGCTCAACGTGTCCGGCAAGCGGCGCGATCGGGACCGGAATCCGGTGAAACGCCGCCGGGTCTGTCTCTACCTTGAATGAATGCTCCAGGTCTCTCCCGATAAATTGATCGAGAAACTCGTGCCGGATCATTGTGGCCGCCGACCCGTCTTCCACCACAAGATTTTGGACCACTTGATGGCGGAGTGAGAGCACGAGGCGCAAAGGGCCCTGTGGCCCGTCAATCATCTCGACGAACACGAGTCCCGAGTCCCCTGTCATCCGTTTCGGATGGCGGGTGACCGCGTAGTAGTTGATCGTCTCCCCCGCCGATTGAACCGCCTGACGGCCCAGGCGGTCGTTGACCTTCTTGCTTTGCTCCTCGGTCAACCGTTGCTGGCGGAAACGGTATTGACCACCCCAAGGAATAACGAGCCTCGCGTCGGCTTTTGTAATCGTTTGGGGAGCCGTACGAGGGCTAAACACGGCGCATCCCGACGCGATCAGCGCGAAAGAAATGACCAGCGAGATATTCAAGATACGGCGGTCCATCCCCATTCGCTGTTCATGAGGGGAATCGGTGTTGTGCTTGCTCATAGCTGACCTCCGCGTGAGTAGGAATTCCTGTAGGTGTATCTGCCCCGCCTCTCCCCCTCGGTTCACCATCTCGCCACTCGTAATCCGTTCGCCACTGCAAGCAGCTCGCTGGTCTCGTGGATGAACACCGTGACGGCCACACTCAGATAGCCGGCGAGCGCCGTCGGAATCAGCACGGTAAGAAGAACGACCGAGAACACGATGTTCTGCGCGCTGATGCGACGGGCCTTGCGGCCGAGGCGGATCGCCTCCACCACTTTGGTGAGATCGTCGGCCATGAGCGCGACGTCCCCCGCTTCAATGGCGGCATCGCTGCCCGCCGCGCCCATGGCCACGCCGCATGTCGCCGCAGCAAGCGCCGGGGCGTCGTTCACCCCGTCACCCACCATGAGCACTGCGCCGTCCTGTTTATCCAGTTGGCGCACGGCGGCGACCTTGTCCTCGGGCTTCAGGTCGGCGCGTACGTCATCGATACCGAGTCTCCGGGCGACGGCGCTGGCGTTACGGGCGTTGTCGCCGGTGAGCATCACGACGCGCACCCCCTCCGCGTGCAGCGCCGCGATCACGTCGTTCATGCCGGGCCGGATTTGATCCTGGAGGGCGATCGCCCCGAGCAGCCGCCTGCCGTGGCCCACGAGCACCACGGTCTTGCCCTCTTCCTGCAGGCTGGCGATTTGCGCTCGGACCGCTGCGAGGCCCACGCCCAGGCGCTCAAACAGGTCGGGGTTGCCGATGTACCAGATCGTATGGTTGATGGTTCCCTTGGCGCCGGCGCCGGCAAGCGCCTCGAACGCCTCGGCCGCGAGTGGCTCAACGCCCGCTGTCTCCGCGTGGCGGAGGATGGCCTGGGCCAGGGGGTGCTCGGAGCGGCGTTCCAGCCCGGCCGCGGTCGCGAGCAGTTCCGCAGTGGTGCTGCGGACCGGAACTACGTCGGTCACGACCGGCTCGCCGCGCGTGAGCGTCCCGGTCTTGTCAAAGGCCACCACCCGGATCTGGCCGAGGTGCTCGAGGTGGACCCCGCCCTTGATCAGGATGCCACGGCGGCCCGCGGACCCGATCCCGGCCGCCATGGCAACGGGCGTGGACATCACGAGCGCGCAGGGCGCCGCCGCGACCAGCAACACCACGGCGCGCAGCGACCATTCCTGTAACGGCAGGCCCATCACCCAGGGAGCCACCAGCAGCAGCGCGGCGACGGCTAACACGACTGGGCTGTACCGGCGGCCGAAGCGCTCGATCCACTGCTGGGCCCGGCCCTTCTGCTCCTGGGCCTGTTCCACCAAGTGAATGATTTTGCTCAACGTGTTGTCGGCGAACGCGGCCGTGGCCTCGACCTCTAGCGCGCCCTGTTTGTTGATGGAGGCGGCAAACACTGTCATGCCCGGTCTCTTGTCCACCGGAATCGACTCGCCCGTGACGGGCGACTCATCCACGCTGGAGGTGCCCGACCGGACGAGGCCATCCGTAGGGATAGCCTCGCCAGGCCGTACCACAAACAGATCGCCCGGTTTGAGACGCTCGGCCGGGATCGTGATCTCTTGTCCATCGCGCAGCACACGGGCCTCCTTGGGCGCGAGGTCCAGCAGGGCGCGAATCGCGTGGCGCGTGCGAGCGTAGGTGTATTCTTCCGTGCCTTCCGCCGCGCCGTAGAGAAAGACGAGCGCGGCAGCCTCGTCCCACAGGCCCAGGATGCCGGAGCCGACGGTGGCCGCGAGCATCAGCATTTCGATGCCGACCTGCCGTTCTTTGATCAGATCCTCGATCCCTTCGCGCGCCCAGTGCCACGCGCCGAGCGGGATGGCCACCCAGTAGAACACGTTCTCGACGGTATCCGTGATCAACCCGCCATGAGCGAGGAGAAAGCCCGCGCCGGCGATCAGGCCGGCGGCCAGCGCGTTACGCAGCACGGGAAACCGCCACCATGGTCCTTCGAACCCGGCGTGCCCCTCTTTCCCCGTAGCGCCTCGCTCACCCATTGCGACCGAAACCTCCGCGCTCGACTCGTGGTGACACGGCTGTCTCACTTCGCATCGCGGCGCTCGCCTTGCCCCTCCAACCATTTCAGATTGGCCAGGGCCTCGGCATTGGACGGATCGAGTCTGAGCACTTCATTCCATTGGTCCTTCGCTTTTTGAAATTCCTTCTGATCGGCGTACAGGCTTCCCAGGCTGAGGCGCGCCGGCAGGTTGGTCGGATCGAGGCGAAGTGCTTCCTGTAATTCCCGCTCGGCCGGTCCCTGCTCGTTGTTGAGCAGATACGCGAAGCCCAAGTTGAAATGGAAGTCGGCATCGCTCGGCACCAGTCGCACCGCGTGGGTGAAGGCCGCGATCGCTCCTGGGTAATCATGAAAATTCTCACCCAAGGCGATACCCAGGTTGTAATACAGATCCGCCTTCTGGAGCCCGAGCGCGATGGCCTTTTGGTACTCCGAAACTTCTTGAGCGTATTGCTCGATCTGTCCGTAGGCAATGCCCAAGTGGTAGTGAGCCAGCGCAAGGTTCGGGGCCTGTCGGATGATCTGCTGATGCTGCTCGATAGTCTTCTGCCACTCTCCCGCCTCAAGCAGGCGATCCGCCTCCTCGTTACAGATTTCTTGAGCCGGGAGAATCTTGGCGGTCCGGGAAGAGAGGCAACCGATCAAGAGGGCGCAGAGAAGAAGCGTCCCGATTGTCCGTAATCCCTCAGCGGTCCCCATGATGACTTTCTTGGGTCGTCACGTTGATGATCCGCGGATTCACCCCGATGCCGAATTAAAACACCAATCGAGCGCCCCGGTCGGCACCCAACGCGACGAGCGCCGCCAGAACGGCCAGTCCTAAGAGAAGCCTCCAGCGTTGGAAGACCCATAGCTGCCGTCGATTGATCCAGAGCAGATACAGAGCCAGGACGATCGCCACCAGAGTCACGGTCACCATCCAATTACGGTGGACATGGATGTAGCCCAAGTCGCCGCGATGTGAAGTCTCTCGGAGTACAGGACGGCCGCTCCTTCCATCACGAGCGCGCCACAGAAGAAAGCGATGGGGAAGTGGACCAAGAGGGGGTGCATGTTCGGGAGAGCCGCCAGCCCGGGTAACAGCGTGTCGATCATCGCCTACTCCCGCAACCACCCTGGCGGCGCCCCGGCCTTGCGCGCTCCTTCCGGAAGAACTTCATCGAGCATGCGGGTCGCCTCCAGGATCTCCGCCTCGTACCGCTCGATCTCTCGCCGGACGTCGGCAACAGAACTATGGTTGAAATAGAGACGGTTGTATCGATCTCGGGCCTTGGCGAGGTTCTGTTCCGCAGTCGCTTTGCGACCGCGCCATTCCTGGAGACGTTGCCTCCACCATTGCCGGTCGTGTCCCTCAAAGTCGACATCCTCCGTGGGAGCCGACAGCTGGCGAGGCGGTTGCGGCGCGGTGGAGGCTTGCTCCTCACCGGAAGGTGGTCCGTCGGGGACGGTGACTTCTTGAACGCGCTCTCGATACCGAGATGGAACTTTTGACACGTCGTCCGTCAGGTGAATTACCCCGGCGTCATCCGTCCACTCGTAGAAGACGACGGCAAACGCCGGGACAGCGGGGCCGATCGCTATCGAGAACACCACCGCGCTAATCGATCTGAACACGTGTCCGCCGTTTGTGAGCCGCATCTACGCCTCCGATTCGTGGCCTGCGTCGGGCAGGAGCGCTGCGTCGCCTCGCTGGCCGGTGCTGATGCGGACGACCGTGTCAACCGGGACGACGGCGATCAGCCCGTCTCCTCGCCGTCCGGTTCGAGCCGTCCGCTCGATGATGTCGACCACCGTGGCCGCGTCCTGATCCCGGCACACCAGCTCCAGGCGCAGGACATTCATGTATTTCTCCGCCAGCTCGAGCGAGTAGCGATCTTCGGGCGTGGAGACCCCCTTGGCGATCCGCTGGACGTCGATCAAGGTCATGTCTACAAACCCGGCTCCCTCCAAGGCCTCGATGACCCGGTTCACCATGTGGTGGCGAATATAGGCTTTGACCTCTTTCATGGAACAACCTCCGCGTGTGTAGCTGGAACGGCTGTACCCGCGGGCTGCGGGCCGTTGCCTCCGTTGTTCAGACCTCGACGTTGTTCAACCCAGAGATAGAGGGTCGGCAGAACCACGAGGGTCAAGAGGGTTGATGACAGCAGGCCGCCGATCACGACGGTCGCGAGCGGGCGTTGAATCTCCGATCCGGGTCCGGAGGCGAACAGCATGGGAATCAGGCCGAGGATCGCGACGAGTGCGGTCATGAGCACGGGCCGCAACCGCCGCTCGCATGCCTTCACCACGGCCTCGAAGACCGGGGCACCCTCCTGTACCAGTTGATTCATGTACGACACCAGCACGACGCCGTTGAGCACGGCCACGCCGAACAGGGCGATGAACCCCACCGAGGCGGGAACCGACAGATACAGGCCGGACAGGAACAACCCCAGGATGCCGCCGACCAGCGCGAACGGTAGGTTCATGATGATCAGCGCGGCGTAGCGCAAGGAGTTGAACGTGGAAAACAGCAGAAAGAAGATCAGGCCGATGGTGAGCGGCACGATGATGGCCAGGCGTTTCATGGCGCGCTGCTGGTTCTCGAACGCCCCGCCCCATGTGAGGTAATAGCCTTCGGGGAGTTGGACCCGCTCGCGGATCTTCTGTTGGCTTTGGGCCACGAGCCCGCCGATGTCCCGGCCCTCGACGTTCAACTCGACTACGACGCGCCGCTTGCCGTTCTCCCGGCTGATTTGGACCGGTCCGTCCGCTTGCGCGAGGTTCGTGACCTCGGCCAGGGGAATTCTCGCGCCGCCGGGGGTGCTCACCAAGATATTTCCGATAGACTCCAAGCTGTCGCGCCGGTCCTCGGGAAACCGCACCACCACGGCAAACCGTCGCTCGCCCTCGAAGAGCTCGGTCGCGGTCTTGCCCCCAATCGCGGTTTCGATCACCTCGGCGATATCCGCCACGTTGATCCCGTATCGGGCGATCCTGCGGCGATCGATCTCCACCGTCATGTACGGCTGGCCGGCGGTCTGTTCGACGCGCAAGTCGGTCACCCCGCGCACGGTCGAGACGACCCGAGCGATCTCGTCGGCTTTGGCCTTTAAGAGGTCCAGGTCGTCGCCGAACAGTTTGATTGCGATCTGCGATTTCACGCCGGAGATGAGCTCGTCGACACGGAGCGCAATGGGCTGGGTGAAGTTGTAGGCCACGCCCGGCATCTTCTCCAACTCGGTCCGAATCTTATCGACGAGTTCCTCCTTGGTAGAGGCAGTCGTCCACTCGCTCCGCGGCTTAAGATTCACGATCGGATCGCTGACATTGGGTCCCATGGGATCAGTGGCAATCTCGGCCGATCCGATCTTGGAGACTACGGTCTCCACTTCCGGAAACTTGAGGAGGGTCTGTTGAATTTTGTTCTCCATCTCAACCGACTCCGCCAGCGAAATACTGGGCAGCCGGAGAACCTGGGGAGTCAATGCGCCTTCATCGAGGATGGGAATGAACTCGGTCCCGAGGAACGGCACGAGGGCGAGGCTGGCGATCAATAAGGCAACCGACACCGCCACGACAACGGGTTTTTTGCGCAACGCCCGGTGCAAGAGGGGCAGATACAATCGTTTGGCCCACCGAAGGATGAACACGTCCTGCTCACTCCCGCCCCGGAGAAAAAGCGAGGAGAGGACGGGAGACAACGTGAGCGAGAGTACCAGCGAGGCCACCAGGGCGATGCTGATCGTATACGCCATCGGCGCGAACATCTTCCCCTCCATCCCTTCCAAGGTGAAGAGGGGGAGAAAGACGATGACGATGATGGCGATGCCGAACACCACCGGTCTGGCCACCTCGCGGCTGGCTTCCAGCACGACACGGAGTCGATCCCGCTTCGCAGCCGACGGCTCGGAGAGGTGCCGGTAAATGTTCTCCACGATCACGACCGAGCCGTCCACGATCATCCCCATAGCGATGGCCAGCCCGCCCAAGGACATCAGATTGGCCGTCAGTCCCACCTGCTGCATGGCGATAAACGTCACCAGAAGCGACAAGGGCAGCGTGGCCGCCACGATCAGCGCGCTGCGGACGTTGCCCAGAAACAGGAACAGGACGGCGATCACGAGGACCCCGCCCTCTTCCAGCGCCTTGGTGACGGTCCGGATGCACGCTTTGACCAACTCGGTCCGGTCGTAGAACGGCTTGATCGTCACCCCGCCGGGCAGCACCTGGTTCCGGTTGATTTCGGCGACCTTCTCCTTGACCCGCGCCACCACCTCTTTGCCGCTGCCCCCCCGGATCATCATCACGATTCCGGCGACCGCTTCGCCCCGCCCGTCCTTGACCAATGCGCCCTGACGGGTCTCCGATCCGACCGTCACATCGGCCACGTCTTTGATGAAGATGGGCGCGCCGTCGTGCGCCTTGACCACGATGTCCCGGATGTCTTCAAGGTCTTTGATCAGTCCCACGCCGCGAATCAAGTACCGCTCCGAGGCGTGTTCCAGAATATTGCCTCCGGCATTGGTGTTGTTCTGGGCGACCGACTCAAACACTTCTCGCAGTGTGAGGTCGTATTTCTTCAACCGATCCGGATCGATTAGCACCTGGTACTGCTTCACAAATCCGCCGAAGGCGTTGACGTCGGTCACACCCGGGACGGTCTTGAGAATCGGACGAACGATCCAATCCTCGATCGTGCGCAACTCCGTCAGATCGGCTTCGACGTTCTCAGAGCCTTTCGCGCCTTCCGGTCGTTCCAACGTGTACTGATAGACCTCGCCGAGTCCGGTGGAGATGGGGCCCATGGCCGGCTCGACCCCCGCCGGCAACTTCTCTCGGGCCTCGATCAAGCGCTCAAGGACAAGTTGCCGGGCAAAATAGATGTCCACCTGGTCTTCGAACACCACGGTCACCATCGAGAGCCCGAACTTGGACAGCGACCGCAGCTCGGCCAATCGCGGGAGTCCGGTCATCTGGACTTCGATGGGATAGGTGACGAACTGCTCCACCTCCACCGGCGAGCGCCCCGGCGCCTCGGTGATGACCTGAACCTGGATGTTGGTGACGTCCGGGAACGCGTCGATGGGCAGCGCGCGAAAGGCGGCGATGCCCAGCGCCGCCGACAGGAGGACCGCCACCAGCACGAGAATCCTCTGGCGCAAGGCAAATTCGATGATCCGGTCAATGCCCATGGCCCTCCTCCATCTGCCCGCGCTCGGATTCGGACTTGAGGACGAAAGCGCCCTTCGTGACCACCCGTTCTCCCACTTGGAGGCCGGACTGGATCGGGTAGTACCCGTGTTGTTCGGGCCCGAGTTCAACCGGACGTTTCTCAAAACCCGCGTCCTTGGAGACGAATACAATGGGTTTGCCTCCATCGCGTTGGACCGCGTGTTCCGGGATGCTGAGGACGCCCTCGGTTTCCTCGGTGAGGATGAACGTCGCGAACATCTCGGGTTTGAGTTTGCCGCGCGCATTGTCGATCTCGACCCGGACTTTTGCGGTGCGCGACGAGAGGTCGAGGGTATCGGAGATGTACGTGACCTTCCCCGAAAACACTTCACGGGGATACGCGGAGACCGAGACCTTGGCGGGCAAGCCCTTCTTGACGGTGGCCAGATCTCGTTCCGGAACATCCGCCACCCCCCAGAGTGCGGACAGATCCGCGACGGTAAACAGCGTTTTCGCCGGCTCGACCACCTCCCCCAGCGTGACGTCCCGGTCAACGACGGTTCCGGTCAGCGGGGTGGTGATCGCCACCTGGGATCGAACCGATCGGTTGCCGCCCACATTGGCGATCTCCGGATCCTCCAGGCCCAGCAGACGCAGTCGGTCTTCCGCCGCCTGCGCTTCGGCCTTGCTCGCCAGATAGTCGCCCTCGCGTCGTTGGAATTCGCCCGTGCCGATCACTTTGCCATCGAGCAGGGTCTTCGCCCGTTCGTACGCCTTCTCGGCCACGACGAACTTTGCCCTGGCGGTCACGAAGTCCGATTCGGCCTGCCCCAACTCCGGGCTATCGATCATCGCCAGCGTCGCGCCCGATTTCACGCGGTCGCCCAATCCCGCCGAGAGCGCCACGACCCGGCCCTGAATGCGGGGGCCGACGTGCGCGAGTCGGTTCTGGTTGGCCTGGATCGTGCCCGGCAATCGCACCTCGCGCCGTAAGGACCGGCGACCGACTTCTTCCACCGCGATCCCGGCAAGCTGTTGGGCTTGTGGGCTCAAGGTGATGAGCCCTCCCCGCTCCTCGGACTCCGCATGCCCGTCTTCAGCGTGTTCGTCCTGATGGGGCGCGGCTTGCTCCGCCTGTTCCCCGGCCTTCGGCTGGGGAGTGGGCGACTGACACCCCAACGCCAACCACGCCAGAGCCACGACGAGTGTTCCTCCTCCTATTGCTATTGCCGACCTCATTGCAAACCTCCTGTCACGCGTTCCAGTCGTGCGAGCGCCGTCTGGAGTTCAAACTGCGCGTCGTAATATTCGAGTAAGGCGACGCGCTGCACCCGCTGGGCATCTAACAGGTTCAGCAAGTCCAGTTCTCCTTGTTCATAGCTCAATTGCGCGATGCGTAACGCTTCGTCGGCTTGTTTGAGCAGGCCTTCCTCGAAGGTGTTGATCTGATCAATTGCCAGGCGATAGTTCTCGTACTCCTGAGAAATCAACTTGGTGAGATCGAGGCGCGTTTGCGCCAACTCCGCTTGCGCCCTTGCCTGCTCGGCTCGTGCGGTGGCGATGTCGCCCCGTCGTTGATTGAAGAGCGGCACGGACAGCGCCAACCCGATCGCCGAGGACCGCTTGTCGATCTCCTCGCCGGTCGATGCGGTGACGGTCAGGTCCGGAACGCGGGCCTGTCGTTGCTCGGACAGCGTGTACCCGGCCGCCTTCAAGGCCTGCTCCTGACGGACGATGAGCGGATGCGTGGCGAGGGAGCGTTCGATCAGAACGGGCAACTCGTACGCGGCATCAAGACGAGGTGGGGCGCCGACCACGTCGAAGGTCTCCCCCAAGGCCCCGGCAAGCAGGCTGTTGAGCGCGGTTTTGGCGGTGAGGAGACGATTGTGAGCGCGGCGCGCCTCCCGAGTCACATTGAAGAGTTCCACCCGAGCGCGGATCAGCTCGAGGTCGGGCGCTTCTCCCGACTCGACTCGTAACGTGGCAGATTCCACCAGACTCCGGGCCGTCGCCAGATTTTGAGCCGCTACCTGTGCGGTCTGTTGGGCGAGCACCGTCTCGAAAAAGGCTTCTTTAAACTGAGCCCGCAGTTCCAGCCGGAAGTCGTCCAGGTTCCCGCGAGCCACCCCGACCTGCGCCTCCGCGGCCCGGGTACGAGACGCCCGCTTCCCGGGCCACTCCAGGGATTGGCTCAGTTCCAGACGATGTTCGCGCCCGCTGTCGGCGTTTGGTGGGTCCAACGGCTTGCCGGTACCCAGTTCGATCATGACTTCGGGATTGGGATACGCGCGTGCGGACGTGAATGCCCCGCGAGCAGCCTCAACATTGGATTGAAAGACCGCTAGGGACGGATTGCGCTGTTCGGCAAGGGTTAAGACCTCTTCCAGGGAATAGCGCTTGCCGCCTTCTTCTGCGGTGGAGGGTTTGATCAAGGCGATCGGAATCATCAGCGCAAAGAGCGCGCAGGACACGACACGTCGAATAAGCACTGCGAAACGCCTCCTTGGGCAGCCATACCGATGGGTTGCCCTTGAAAAGGGATTGAACTAGGAATCGATTACTGAAGTGGGAGAACTACAGACGCAGGAGCGGAGGATGAAACAGTATCTGCGGAAGATCCTCTGGAGGAGAGAACGATACGGGAGCGATCGACCCGCCCGGATCGGCCACGGATTCGATCGAGATACTCGGGAGGGAAGTGAGGTGGTGACAGGGGCAGTCGTGGTGGAGGCTCCCCGCTGAACCATCGGACGAAGCGGGCAAGGGCTCAGGCGACGGATCACTGATCACGGCGGACGAGCCGGCGCTGCTCCCGGTGAACGGAGACGCCGAGGCATCTTGAATGCAGGTCAGGCCGCTGAGTTGGAGAAACAAGAGACTCGAGAACACGAGGACGGGAGCTTTTCTGCGAACGACACTTTTCGCCTGCGAGGCACTCATGCGGACTTTGTATCACCCCACCGTACATTGTGTCAACCGATCGGCCTTGCAGTTCATCGGCGTTGCTCGAACGCTTACTGTCACGTCTGGCTCATCGCCTGAGGTACTCCCTCCCAAACGCGGTGAGCGGTCGACTCAGTCAAGGCATGGCATGCTAAGCGCGAGGCGCAAACATGATGATGGCCATGCCAAGGATCGCCACCACCGACCCGGCCACGTCCCAGAAGTGAGGACGGACGCCATCTACCAGCCAGAGCCACGCTAGTGCCGTCGCGACATACACCCCACCGTACGCGGCGTACACGCGCCCGGCGTCGGTGGGATGAAGCGTCAACAGCCAAACGAACAGAGCAAGGGACACGGCTGCTGGTCCCAGTACCCACACCGGAGCGCGGCCCTTTAACCAGAGGTACGGTAGATAGCAGCCGACGATTTCGGCAACGGCGGTCGCCATGAACAGCCCGGTGGTAACAAGTATGTTCATCGATCCCTCATCGGAAATTGGCGGCTTGTGCAACGGATTCGTTGAGTGCATCGCCGATCTCTGCCCGGATGAACGGCTTCACGCCATCATGACCCGTGAGCCGTAGCCAGATTGGGCCGCCGGCCGGTTCCACCTCGACCGTAAAGGAGAGAAACGGACAACAGCGACGCTCGTTATCAATAAATGCTGCGGTTTTGATCAAGAGCCCATTCGGAACCTGAAATGCATAGCCGTTCGGCAGCTCTCGGACGGCTTGCACGGCTCCAAAGACTTCCTTGGTAGTGTCCATGTGCAGCTGCCTGCTCGCAGCCGGAATCGCCGTCATGTCACAAAAGAAGGCTACGTGTGGGTCATCGTTCATGATAGACCCCTGAGCGTGTGAATTGCCTTTGCCCCCCCGAAGGGCTTCGCGTGAAAGCAGAGGCTTGTTAGGTATAGTCCGATCGTCTTGTAGAATCAAGAATGGGAGTGGTGTTGGCGTACTGAATTTCTAATGATGCGGAGAACCCGACACAGATCGAATACGACAGACAGTTCCGGTCACAGTGAGCGCCAGCATGGATTTTCGCTGCTGGCCGATATGGTGGTAGGCAAACTGCAGGCCGATGACCGCGTTGACGCCCGGGATCTGGCCGGCTCGCCCGCAGAGTTTCCGTTTGGCGCGTTCCTCAAGGCGGATCGCCTCGTTCTCAAATGTCCCCACCTTCCCACCCACGAGATCGCGGAGCGCAACGAACCAGCCCCGCACGAAGTTGATCCCACCCGACACGTGGACCGAGATGATCCCGTCATAGGACTCGACGCGATAGCCGTCGAGCTGATCGACCGTAGCAAGAAGCAACTCCCCGTCCGTCACGGAATGACTTCCTCAACACGCACGCGGCGGCCATCAGCCCCTGAGATGACTACTGGCACCCTCGTAATCGACAATCGTTCAAGGAGCTGCGGAGGAGCGGGGTAGACCGGAGCGCCGAGACGCGCGCTGAGAGTGAGCCCATCGCCAGTCAGTGTGAGTACGATCGAGTTCGTTTCAGTCAGCGCCCTCTTGGCCCACTCAACGTGTCGTTCCTTCCGACTGTCGATGACCACGATCGGCCGGAAACCTGCCAGATAGGTCATCGGGTTGAGCGGCTCCCCCACAGCAAGGGTGCGTCCAAGGGGATCCGTCCCGGGGTGCGGCACTCGAACACTGGGATCGATGGTATACGTCCTTGGGGTCTTCACCTCCGGCAGATCAAAATCTGAGACCTGTCTGTTAAGGGCTGCGCGGATCTGATTCCGCGACACGGTCAGGGGCTGCTCCGCTAGACGCTTCTGTATCTGCTTGGGCAACCACGTGCTCCAGTCCGGTTCGATGATCGGGTAAACGGGACCGATACGATCAGACTGGTGAGCCGGACCTGCTTCCACATCGCGGAGCGAGTTGAATACGATCGGCAGCATTACGAGAAGGCATGCTGCCGTAATCAAAATCCTGAGCGCCATCGTCTTTCCCTGCATCAGCACCCTCACAGTAGTGGCACCGCGCGCCCGATGATTTGGCTCTTGGCGATCAGACCGTAGTAGCGGCTGTCGTAGGAGTTCGGCGCATCCGAATACAGAAAGTGCCTGTCCGACGGGATTGTGCCCTCGAATAGAAAGGGCTCGACCGCTCGGCCCTTGCTGTCGGTCGCGCGAACAGCATCCATCGCAGCCTCGTTGAGCCGGACCGTTCGATCTTGTCGGATCTCCAGCCGATCGCCCGCCAGTCCTTTGACTTCCTTCACGAAGATCGTTCCCGCGGGGTAGTAGCGGCTGCCGCCGAACCGGAACGCCACCAGGTCACCACGCCCGAACGGCCTGCCGTGTAGCACGATGAACACTCGATACGGCTGCGACGCGGTGGGGTTGATCCCGATCGAGATGCCGGACAGCGCTAGGGCGGCTTGGCCGCCGACCACTATCAACACCAGCGTCCACGCAAGCACCGCCCAGCTCTCAACGCGACGGCTCACGCGCATCGCTCCCCTCTCGCTTGAGTCGCTCCTCGATCTCCCCGGTAAGATCGCCCAGGGTCCCGCTGACGACTGCTGGCTTGTTCAAGATCAGGCGCGTCTGCCCGGCCTCGGCAAGCACAGATGCCAGCCGCACCAGTCGCTCGGCCATCATCAACTCGGCGGATTCAGGATCTTTGGCTGCGCGAATCACTGCTGCCCGCTGCCGCTCAACAATGCCCGCCAGATCCACGACGGCGAGAGAGGCACCAGGGTCCCGCTTCGCACGGGAAACATCCCATTGGAGCAGAACGGCTGCGGTCCCAGCGGCACTCAGCGCCGCACTCAACACCGCGACGGTGATCACCCGAGGCATCGCTCGATCGCCTCCACCAGGTTGAGACCTTGCTGCTGATAGGCCTCGACCCGCGCATACTCGGCCGGGTTGGTCGTATAGACCAGATGCGTGAACGGATCCACCATCAGCCGACCGATCCCGGCGCCGATGGGAGTCCGCACGTACACCTCCGAGTAGCGCCCCGGCACGGTGTGGACGCTGGAAAGCAGCTCGAACAGTGCTTGGTCCATCAAGAGCCGCCCGGTTTCCTTGAGCGCCATCAGGCTCTCGGCCTTTTGGCGCAGCAGGAAGAGGAAGTCGCTGTTCTCCAAGGCCGCGCGCCCCGCGTCGGTCTTGGCCAGATCGTTGATCCCCTGCGTGATCGTCACGATGCCGCCGTTGTACTTGCGAAAGCGCCGGTACCCGTGCTCGACGAACTTGGCCGTGTTCCCCTCCCCGAGCAGGTCCCACGCCTCATCGATCACCACGAGCTTCTTGCGCTTGCGCTCGCCCAGGTACATCTCGGTCTGGAT
The DNA here is from genome assembly GCA_040757335.1 of Nitrospirota bacterium. Lineage (NCBI taxonomy): Bacteria > Pseudomonadati > Nitrospirota > Nitrospirota bacterium. Next base: position 93,565 of record JBFLXB010000009.1, read on the forward strand.
GTAATAGATCAGCAGCAGGAGCACTACGCTCCGCAGATCGCCCTTGCCCCGCAGTTCCTCCAGCTCCAGGACCACGAAGGGGTTCTTCGATCGGAGCGTCATCTCCCCCTCGAAGAACCGGCCGTACCGGCCGCGGCGCGTGTAGGGAAAGAGCATCGTCGCCAGATCCTTGGCTCGGGCATCGTCGCTATTGGCCAGTGCCTCGGCCACTGCGGTAATCGTGGTCTGGTGCTGGTGCTGGCCGAACGCCTTGCGGATCGCGCGTTCGATGAAGGAGCGCTCCAGATCCGAGAGCGGCTTGGACGGCGAGGCCATCTGGCCGATGATCGGAATCAACAGATCGAGATCCGTGTCCTCGCCGTCCAAGTCCTTCACCCGCGAGAACGGGTTCAAGCCCGGCGGGTTGTCCGGCCGGAACTCGATGAAGTCGCCGTCCAGGAGGCGGCAGAGCTTGGCGTAGCTGCGGCCGATGTCGATCACCCAGACCTGCCCGCCCGCCGCCAGGTAGGACAAGCACAGCTCATTGACCAGAAAGCTCTTCCCCGATCCGGAGCTGGCCGCCACCACCGCGTTGTAGTTGCCCGGCGAGTCGAACAGGTCGAGCAGCATCACCTGACCGCGCCGGGAGATCAGCAACAGGGCGGGCGAGCCCGTGCCCTTCCAGTCTGCGCAGACCGGCGAGAGGAACGCCGCGTTCGACGACAGCACGGTCTTGGCGCGCTTGAGCAGCTTTTTCTCGTGCTCGGCGCCAAGCCCCATCGGCAGGCTTGCAAGCAGGAGGGGCAGCGTGATGAAGTGATCCTCCTGCAGGATGAACCCCTGCTTGCGGAACAGGCCCACCACCTGCTGGGCGACCTGATCGAGGCTCTGCGCCTCGCGGCCATACAGGGCCAGGTGCAGGTAGGCCTTGATCAGCCGGTGGCCATCACCGAGTCCTTTCAACAGCACGTCAAAGTGCTCCTTCTTCTCCTGGATCTTGGGCAGGATGCGCGCCAGGACGCCGAGCGACTGATACGTCACCAGGCCCGCCTTGGCCTCGATGGCCTTCACGTCCTTGTCGAGATCAAGGACCAGCGCGTTCAGCGTCAGGCAGAACGGCGTGGGGATTTGGTCCATCCCCTTCAACCCGTCGCCGATGACCTGGTTCATCGTGGCCAGGCTCGCCTCCTGGGGATACTGCTTGACCGAGAGGCTCTTGATGACCCGGCCGTCGAGCACGAGATGCGCGGCCTCCAATCGTAGCGGGCTGTCGGCGAAGATCGTCTGGTCCCGGAGCGGGGCCGTCTCGTCCCAAACTGGTAGTCGTTCGACCGGGTGGCGGGGATTGAGCAGCTCAAAGACGAGCCCGATCAGGCCTTGCGCCGAGAGCTTGCGTGGGTAGAGGTGCATGGACTGCAGAAGTCCCTCGACCTTGGTGAACAGCTCGTTCGCTCGATCGGTCAACGAGCCCGATCCATTGAGATTCGTCGGCACGGTCACGCTCACCAGGAGCCGGAAGTCGCGGACCGGCGCGGGGCCGAGCCCTGCGTCGCCCTCCCCCGAGGCCCGGCCGCGCAGGAGATCGATTCGCTGCTGCGCCATGCGCGAAAACAGCGGGCCGGTCCCACGCGCCTCGCTCCAGAGCGCGAGCAACGACCCCACCGAGGGCGACGCGTAGAGCATCACCTGGATCGCGGTTCCCGGGGGCAGGAAGGTCGCGGCGTAGAGCGCCTCCAACACCTGGATGGTCTCGATCCCGACTCCGCAGCGCGGGAGGCACTCGAAGACCACACCGGCCCCGTGCTCGACCAGAAAGACTCCGGTCTCCGGGTCGTAGGCCTCGTAGGGTAGGAATGAGGAAAGCCGCTCCCGATCGAAGAGCTCCTGGAGCCGCTCACTTCGCCTCATCGCGGCTCCCCGCCTCTTGAGTCGTCGCAGGCACCCCGAACGTCCACGCCCCATGATCCACCACCACGTACACGTACCCCTCCTGGTGCAGGTCGCCCTCGTCATCGATCCAGGGCGCGATCCATACCCGCAGGATCTTGGGGGCTGAGCGGATCGGCGGCTGGCCTTCAGCGAGCGAAGGCGGCGCAGCAGGCTTGGCTGGAGTCGACGGAGCCGTCGCATTCTTCGCCACCTTCGGTGTTGTGGCGCTGCCGAGGGTTGACCGGTACACCTCCGAGATCGGCTTACACGACACCCCCTTGGGCGCGGGACAGCTATAACGGGCGGCGCAACCCGCAAGGACCGCAGCGGCCAGGATCGACACGCACGCCGCCGCAAACCTCATGACGACTGTTCCTCTTTGCCACGGCCAGCCATCTCTTGCTTGGCTTCGATGTGCAGGTACCAGGCCGGTCCCGCGATGGGCATCAGAAGTAAGACGAAATACAACAGGTCATGGGTCATTGCGTCACAGCTCCTTCGTGGATGGTGGACAGATCCGTCAGCGATTGGTGTTGGGAACTCCTGAAGGGGTCGCACCGACCAGCCGCGCCAGTTCTGCGGCCGAGCGGTATCCCTCGATCCAGCGCCCGTCGTCGAGCACGATGGTCGGCGTGGCCCGCACCCCGAGCCGCGTCCCTAGGGTGACGGTACGGTCAATTGGATGTTCGCAGTCGCGCGCGGGAACCACCTGCCCGCCCAGCGCCGCGTCGAGCGCGGCAATCCGGTTCTCGCTGCACCAGATCGACACCGACTTGCGATACGCCAAGGGATGCAGCTCGGCCAAGGGATACAGGAAGACGTACACGGTGGCGTCGAGCTGCCCCAACTCCTGATGCAGCTTGCGGCAATAAGGGCAATCCGGATCGACGAAGATCGCCAGACGTCGCAGCCCTTTCTTGTAAAGAATCGCGTCACCAAGTGGGAGATCGTTGAAGGCGATGCGACGGCGAGCTGAGATCGTGGCCTGGGTCAGATTCTCCTGGGTCTTCAGGTCGTACAGTTCGCCGGTGAAGAGGTAGCGGCCGCTGCCATCCAGATAGAAGATTCCTTGAGCGGTCACCACGGTGTAGAGCGGCGAGGCCAGTTCGCTCGTCTCCACGCGCTGGATGTCGACCTGGGGCAGCGCCTGGCGCACCACGGCCGGAATGTCCTCCCCCGCGAGGGCTGGTGTGGCCGCCGCGGTGAAGACCAGGAGTGCGAATACGTGATGAACGATCTTCATCGGGCTTTGGCCTCCACGGATTCGAGCGGCCGCCCCTGCAGGACGACCACCTCGGCCTTGCGGCCCGCGTCGATCTCGATCACGGGGAAGAGCCGCTCAGCCATGTTGATGTAGTGCTGCGCCAGGCGGTCGAGGGCCCGGCCCGTGCCGGAAAGCGCGCCCGCCTCCAGCGCGCGCTCGGGGTCGAGCGACTGGGTGGACCCCAACGGCGAGACACTCACGGTCGTGGCCGAGAGCCTGAAGACATCCGACAGCCCCTCGGCGAACCCGGCGACCAACGCTTTGGCCAGGAACTGTCCCTGCTTGGACACCACGCGGCCGCGCAGCCCGACCTTGCCGTCCTCGCCCGCGACAAACCCCTTGAGCGCGGTATCCAGGCTCTGGCCGTTCGCCTTCACGCACGAGAGCGTGGTGGTCCTGACGTAGGCGCGCTCGGACGAGAGGTCGCCGTACCCCTCGCCCACGATGAAGCAGTCTTTGATGTCCAGTCGCGCGCGGTTGGGTAGCACGGCGAGGTCCGAGAGCTTGATCAGCACCGGGTGCGGCTCCTTGGAGGCCGTGACTCCGGCTGGCGCGTCGAGCCCGGAGAGGAGGATGCCTTGGACGAAGCTCCCGGAGGGAAGGTACGCCGACTCCTCGCCCAAGCCGTTGGCTTTCGCGGCCTCAACCGGCTTCGGAGTGGACGACGCGAGTGCCGCGCCGACCCCGGTATCCGGCCCGAAGATGCGGATCGGCTCGGCTGCGGGAAGCGCCGCAGGCATCGGAACCATCTCAGGTCGTATCGGCGTCGTCGCTGCCACCGGGAGCAGGGGCTGGATCGGCGCCGGCTTGATCCTCGGCTCGAACGGGTCGCGCCGAACCGTTCCGGTCGTCAAGGACGGCGTCGTTCGTGAAAACCGGTCCGATCCCTTCTCCGCGAGCGCTTTGAGCTGCGCCTCGATCGCTCGCTGTTGGGTCTTGATCGCTTCCAGATCCTTCTCGGCGGTCGCGCGCCAGTGCTCTTTCTCCAGATCCGCACTTCCCAAGACGTTGACCTCCACCGCCTTCTTGGGTGGGGTGGGCTTGGGCGTGGTCCCGGGTCCGATGATCAGCACGACCACGACCAGGAGGGCGACCGCGATCACGCCCATGACGACCACGGGCTTGCGAGCGAGTGTGCCGAGGCGTTCCGCCAGCTTCACGGCGCCACCTCCTCAACGCGGAAGAGCCGCGTCGCCCCGCCCGGCTCGATCGGTTGCCGCTCGATGGCCACCGCCCGCGTCCCCGGTTGGTCGAACGAGGCCTCCGAGTACGCGCGCGGCTCCCCATCGGGATTGGCGAGCCGGTACTCGGTGACGGAGAGGCGCGCGCCGAGGTAGCGCCGCGTCGGGATCAGCGAGCACTGCGCGAGCGTGCACTCCTCCTTGGCGTCGGTGACCGGGCTCTCGTCGTAGCCCTTTGGTACGGCGCCAGACGCGATCGCTCGCAGCAGCGATTTGATCTGCCGCACGTAGGGTTCGCCCTCCAGGCTGGGCCCGGTGTCGGATCCGGCCTTGATCACCACGGTTTCGGCCGGCGTGGGAACCGGAACCAGCATCAGCGTGTAGGTGTCTTCCTCGGTGAGCAGGTACAGCTCGATCGGTCCGGCAGTGGTTGCGGGCACCTTCACGTACACGTCGCGGCCCTCGACCTTCACGTCGATCGGCTTGCTCGTGTAAGCCTTGAGGACCTTGGACGGCAGCGCGATGCGGTTGAGATCCCGGTTGCTGACCTTCACCACCGCCGCATCATGGCCCGACACGCTCTGGAGCGCCCACGCCTGGGGCGCCGACAGCAACGCCAACCACCACAGGGCGGCCACGCCGCATTTCGTAACGTACTTCATAGGTCGCCACCTCCTCCGATGTGGATGTCTTGCCGACGAAGCGCCGCAAGAGCCCGGTCGCTCGAACGGTATGGTCTTTCACGTCGAGATTCTGAATGTAGAAGACTTGCGCGAGATCGTTCCGGCGCGCGCGCTCGGCCTGGGCGAGCAGTTGCGCCTTGACCGCGCCGTAGGACTCGGGCGCCACGTAGCGCAGAAAGAGCGAGAACTGCGCGTCCAGGTTGCGCGGGTGCACGTCGGCCAACAACGGCAGCAGGAACCGCGTCTGGTCCTCCAGGTAGGCGGCGCTCGCGACCTCGTCGCTCACCCAGATCTCGCGCTGCTCCGAGAGCGCGGGCGGGACGAGCACGATGCGCTGGGACCTCGCCAGCAGGAGCACCAGCACGCCTTCTGCGAGCAGCCCCAAGACCAGCACCAGGACCGCGAGCTTGAGCAGGCCATGCTCTCGTTGTCCCGCGAGATACCGCTCGATCCTCACTCCACCATCTCCCGGATGTGTCCCGGCGGCCTGCCCGCCACGACGCCGATCCAGTACAAGGCGTGCCAGAGGTACCCGTCAGCCCGTCCCGATTTCTGCTTACTGGCCAGTCTGGCCAGGACAATTCCGATCAACCCGCCGACACTGGGATAGTCGAGGAAGATGCCGAGGCCGAAGCCGGCGACGACGAACATCAGTTCGTCCAGTTCCCACCACAGAAATTGCGGCGGGTCGTCGATGTATCTCGGGATTCGCGTCTCCATCAGGAGCCTGTTGATGAACGACCATTTGCTGCGTTGCCACTGCGCTTCCGGTCCTCACGTACAGACCAGTACGCTCCGGTCCGGTTCTCGCGGCGCCTTGCATCTGGCGCATTCCTGAACAGGCTCATTACCCAAATCCTCGGAAGCATCGTTAGAACGTGGCGCCGACCAGACCTTCAATAACGGTAGGTCCGTAGGCTGCGAAGATTGCCGTTGCCACTCCAGCCACCGCGGCCAGCGGGCTCTGCCGGACGATTCCGATGAACAGCCCGGCGATCAGGGCGGCGACGGCCAGCGTCTTGCCCAGATACCCGCTGACCCAGTCGATGAACTTCTGGTACAGCGGCTGGAACTCGGTGTCGGCCGTGCCCGCGAGCGCCACGGCTGGCGCGAGCACGGCCAGCAAGAGCAGCGTGAGCACCACGACCTGGGCCATCGTACGTGTCTCTTTCATCTCTCCTCCTTGGTTGTGGGGCAGCGCCCCGTTGCGTGAGCGCGACTGTAGCAACCGCGCGAGATCGGCTGAGGCCACAAAACGGACGGCGTGGGGCGTGTTTTGGCGAGATTCAGAGCAGAAGACCTTGGATGGGGCAGGTATCGTGGGGAGACCGCATTGATACTTCGGAACTACACCGGATCTGATGGTGGAAACGTCCCCAAAGTTGGTTCGCTTCGCTCCCGGACTCGCTCCTGCGACCCTCGCGATGACACTCGCAACCGCGCCCGTGTCGGCACACGCGTCTTTTGGCGATATCGTTCGATCCCAGGTCGAAGAAAGTGCTCAGAGAGCGGAGGCGCTGTGGCGGGGCACACGATGGTTCCCGATGCGCGCGGGTGCGGCTATCGCTAGGCTCATGTCGTGGGAAGACACGCCTGAAGCGTGGGGCGTCTACCAGACCGCTCTGGATGAGGCGACAAACGGGAAAACGGTCCGTAACGGAGACAATCGGAACGAACTCAACACACTACTCGGCGGGGCTCGATCAACCTGGAGTCTCTGGGGAGCCGAAAACGATTTGCGATGGATCGTCTTACGGGACAGCGCGCTCGGCTTGGGCGCCCTGAGTGCTGGACTCGGAGGCGTGGGGGCGCTCGTGGTTGCACGAACCGTTCGGCGCCGGACTACCGCCGAGCATCTGCCGCGATTATCGCGGATGCTCGTCACGCCCAATCAACCACTGGACTTCAGCGTGCCGCAAGCTGACCCGAGATCCACCGCGCTGTACGCACAGGCCGAGAAGCTCGGTGTCCTCTCACCCCTGACCGAGCAGATCCTCGCGTGCTTCGCGGCCTCGCCCGAACACCCGGCCTCGCTGGCCGACCACCTCAACGTCCCGGGCGGGCTCATCGAGCACACCGCGCGGACGATCGAGATCATGGCCACACTCGCGCAGGGTCGGCCCGATGACGAGCGGCGGCTCTGCCTACTGATGGCGCTCGGCCACGACCTGGGAAAGGTGCTGGCCTACGAGAACTCCGATGGCGGCTGGATCGATCGGCGCTTGCCCCACGATCGAATATCCGGACTCATGATCGCGAGCCTGCCCGCTCTCTACTCCGAGATGGGTCCGGCACACCGGGAGGCGCTGTTATGCGCTCTGCGGTACTACCACAACCCCGAAGAGATCCCCACGTCGGCGCCACCGGTCACCTCGGTGCTGTTCGAGCTGATGCACAAGGCCGACGCGATCGCGCACGAGCAGGAAACTTCCCGGAGCCGACAACAGGTTGAGGGGGTGAAGCCCTATCTATGGGAGGCGTTTTGCGCGGCGGTCCCTGATTTCAATATCAACCGGCACCGCGGGGGATATCCCGAGGGGTTCACGGCTGAAGATCTCGTCTATGTGCTCGAACACGCCCTACGAGAGAAGACGCTTGACCGCTTACCGTCGCAGCTCAAAGAGAAGCTGCCGATCCGGCGTCCGCTCGGCAAGCTCCACCCCGCCTGGCCGTTGCTGGTCGACGTGCTGCGAGAGCACGGCGTCCTGGCGGAGGCCGCGCAAGGCCGGAAGCCCAACCCGTCGGCGCTGTTCAATATCAACGCAAGCGGCGTGACGTACAAATGCGTGGCCGCCCTCTCGCTGCCCGCGCTGGAGGCGCTCGCTCCCGAGGCGGTCCGGTCTTGGACACGGTGCCAGCCGTACGAGGTGAAGCTGACCGGGGCGCGGCATGCGTGATGAGGCGCGGCCGGCGGAGTACCTGCCGATCGCGCACACACGCCGTCGCTGGCCCTGGGTGCTGGGTGGCACGGCACTAGTTCTGGTACACGCCGCTTTCTTTCTTCCCTTTCGGGCCGTCGTGCCAATCCCCGGGTGGGTGGATCCATGGTGGGCCATGGTTCTGGTGCTCGTCGACGAAACAGTCGTAGTGCTGGTGATCGCCAGAGGAGTCGCCAGATTCAGGACGAAGATCGCTGCAGAGAAAAATGGAAGTCCCGACTAACGCGACACCTCTTGTGGGGCCGAGGCCTGGCCTGACGCTGGGCTATGACGCCGCAACCGGCAAGGAGCTGGTGTTGCCTGACCGGCTGCTCACCCAGCACATGGCCGTGGTCGGCTCGTCCGGTGCGGGCAAGACGAGCTTCCTGCTCTCATTGATCTACCAGCAAATGCGCCGAGGCGGTGCGGTGATCTTCATGGACGGCAAGCGCCGCTACACCGGCTTTGCCAAAGTGGCGTGGCTCGCCCAAGCCTGCGGGCGCGCGAGCGACTTACGGGTGATCGATCCCCAGGACCCGACGCTCTCCCACGCCTACAACCCGCTCATGGCGCGCGACGCCGAGCGCGAGGCCGGGATCATCGCGAACAAGATCCACCGCCTCCTGCCGTCCGTTCCCGAAGGCCACCCCGCCTCGTACTACTCCAACCTCGCCTACACGGCCATTCTCAAGATGGTGCGCGCGCTCCACCATCTCAAGCGTGGGTTCTCGTACCGAGACATTTTGGCAATCTTCGAAACGCCGGACCAGGCGTTCCGGATCTTGAAACAAGATCTGTATAACGATAACGCGTCGGACTCGCTGATCGAGGTGGAGAAGTTCGTGCGGAAGTTCAAGGGCACGGCCCAAGTGAGCGACTTGCTCTCCGGCCTGATCTCGGAGCTAGGCGCGATCTCGAGCACCCCGATGGGGGACTTTCTGTGCCGGCCGGTTAGCGACGTGGACTTCTACCAGGCGATCAAGAAAAGCCAGATCATCTACGCCGCGCTCCCGCGGCTGCAGGAGACGAAGAAATCGGAAAAGCTGGGCAAGGTGATCTTGACCGACCTGCAATCTTCGATCGGTGCGGTTTACAGCGAGAAGGACTTTAGGCCGCTGATGCCGTGTCTGGTGGTGCTGGACGAATTCGGCTCGTACGCCCTCCCCGATTTTGCCGTGGTCTTCGAGCAGGCGCGCGAGGCCAACGTTGCGGTGGTGGCGGCGTTCCAATTGACGTCGCAGCTCGCGGATCGGGAGAAAGGGCTCTCGACGGGATTTCTGGAGACGGTGATGGGGAACACCGAGATGAAAGTCTTTATGCGGCTCAAGAGCCTGGAGTCGGCGCTGTGGGCGTCGGACTTCTTCGGGCAGGAGCTACGGTGGTTCGCTCAAGTATCGGCGGGCAAATCCACATCGGACGCCGAGCAGGTAATCAGCCTGCGTCGCTACCTGAATCCCCGGCGGACAGACTCCAATTCCTCTTCACTCACGCATCGGCAGATGTACGACCAGCGCGTGCGACCGGAGGCGTTGCTGCACGAACTGCCGGTCGGGGAAGCGATGATCAACTGGAGCGGCGAGCCGCGGAAAACGCGTATTTCGTGGGTCGAGCCGGAAATCGAGCACGGCTGGGACTACGCCAAAACGCTGCCTCGCTTTCGGAGGAAGGAACCGACGCCGCTCGGTTTGTGGCAACGGATCAATCAACGGATCTACCGCGATTTGGAAGAGGAAATGGGGAAGAATTCTAAAATACCATAACAACCTGCGGAGAGGCTCGTTCGCTAACCCCATGGTAATGTTAGCCCGAGGGCACGCAGCTTCGCCTCTAGTTCCGTTCGCTCACGGTTGGGTGCAAGGCGACCGTCCTTGCCCGCGTTGAGTAGGCCGAACTTGCCTGCGAGGCTGCGCGCGCGCGCCGTGGCGTTCGAAACGAGAGCACCTATGATCTCGGCCTCGATGCGTGAGAGTTGAACGGCGTGCCGGCGGTAGTCGAGGAATGCCTCCCAAACTACCGGTACCCACCTGGCAACGATTTCCTGGCCGATAATTGTCGCGTATGCACGGATCTCCTGCTGCGCATGTACGTCCATCCGCAGATTGAGAAAATGAAGTAAATTGTGGAGATCAATCTTCCAATACGCTTCAGTGTAAGTAGATAACGGAAGGTCCTTCCGAGCCTGCTCGCGCGCAACCCCGGCCGTGATCCTTGCCTCATACACTTCGCGCGCCATTTTCTGAAGCTGCCTTTCATTGGCGGACAGACGCTTACCCTCGGTAAGAGGTAGGTGGCCCGTGCTTCCTTGACGGCTCGCTGTAGCTTGTGCCCGCCACTCGTCCGGGGCCGTGCGTTGGGCGGCGTCAATGGCGACGGAGTAACGCGTTGAATGTTCATTGACGTTTGCGGTGCGGTGCCTAATCCACTGGCGCCACGCATCCATCGGAACGCGGACGTGGAGCTTGATCTCACACATCTCGAACGGAGTTGTGTGCGAATGTCGCATTAGATAGCGAATAAGGGCACGGTCTCCTTGCACCTGCTTGGTACCCGTCCCGTACGAGACCCGTGCGGCCTGAACAACCGCGGAGTCATCACCCATATAGTCGATGACGCGAATGAAACCGTCGTCGAGTGCACAAAATGGCTTGCCTAATATCGCATCTAACATGGGGACTCCTGGGCGGTTGAGCCGTTTCGGAGCCCTCGGTATTGGTGCTTTATGTGCGGTCGAGTTCGTCGACTTGGGCGTGGGTTTGGTCTTCGCGTACCGTTTCGAAGATGTCATGAGACTGAACTCAGAAATCGATGGGACTTAACACCTCTATCAGTCAAGGATGTCCAATAAAATGGCTTGGCCGGATAGTTTACAGGACGGATCATTTTTGCATTTCTAGGCCCATCGAGTTTTCCTTCCCGCCCACTCCTTTGAATCAGCACAGATATAAGCCCGGCGAAAGACCATTTGCGACGAGTAGCTATCTTGCCATTTAGTTTTCCGAAAGTGGCCCAAGCTCCAGCAAGTACAGCTGTCCTACACCTTGTGTATATCTTTCTGGCTTAAGAAAATCGCGAGGAGTAGGATATACAATTTGAATATCCTCCACAAACGACCGTAAAATACCGACCGCTACTGCCTGCATCTTGCTTCCTGTGGGTGACACGAGCAGGCGCTCATAGACCCCGTGTTTAACGTATAGAGCTAACAGAGAGGAAAGGGTCTCCTCATAATTTAGCGTGCTGACCTTGTAGCGTTCAGCATCTTGAATTTGATCAAGGCGATTTACTCGGGCGATTGTCCCCTGCCGCCATTGATTATGGGCGCCAGGCGGAATACCTTCGATAATGCTCAGACGGGATGGTTGAAGTTCGGCCCGTAGTGCCGTCAGTTGGTGCGCGTCGAGGGACGGGAACGCTATGAGTCTTGTCTGAACGCTGGCGGCTGCGTTGGAGGATAGTTCAGGAACGACCGTGACCTCAAATACGCCAGAGGAAAGAAAGAAAATGGAAAATGTTGGATCTGACTCCGACCTAGAAATTTCTGCGTCAGCTTCTTCGGCGCTTGGTGGATAACACTGCGCCTCTGCGTAGGCAACAAAGCAGTCCGCAAATCCCTTAGGACGTTTCTGAAGCGCAACCAACGCCTGTACAATCAGCAATCGCGACATCCCTGAAATGTCCACGACAATTCGCCCACGACATACAGCCAATGCTTCGATCAGATCGTTGCCGAAGCCGGCAGGGTCTTGCCGGTCATAGGTCAATTCCCTAACGCTTATGCCCCGATCTTGGCAAATTCTTCGGATATCAGCCGTCTTGTTTTCTGGAACAAATGGCTCGTAAACAATGACCGCTACATTGAAAGGTGTTCCATTCGATGTTGCGTTCTCCAAGATTGCTAGGGCTCGATCTTCAAATCCACCACATACCACAAGCCAGTCTTGTGGATGCAGCTCCACTGCATCTACGGCTACAAGCGCTGGCTTTCGTTGCGCTGCAAGTTTCTCGTCAGGTGTTGGGACTATCAGAGTCATTGAGCGGGATCCCGAGTCGCAGTGGGAGTTGGTCTTTATCTTCACCTTCCTCCGTCTTTGCAAATCTCCTTGCATCTTCCTGGCTTTTCAATCTCAACTTTTGTTCGAAGGTCTTTGGCGCCAGGAGAAACTCCTCAAAGTCTACCGGTTCAAGCTCAATTGAGTCGCGCATGCTGAACGTCAGATTGAAGTGAGGAATTAGGAAGCGCCGTAGGTAGAGGCGTGGCACCACCTTACCGCGGCGACTCTTGCCACGAAAGTCTTCTATGAAAACAGAATAGCGTAGTAGTTCGTCGTAGAGTTGCTGTGCGGCCGGTGAAAGGGAAAACGGCTCATATGGTTCGACCCGTGATGCCTGTTTAGGAGGAGACCCGTCCTCGTTTTTTGAGTCGATGTACTTCAGGTGTGAGTGAGACACGTTCCCAAAGGCCTCGACAATCGAAACCAACTGTTCTCCGCACTTGGGGATGCCTCGCAGATTCTTCAAGAACCTGCCCGCTTCCTCACGAATCGCCCGGTTTTGGGTCTCGGGCGGTATTCTGAACGCGCCCTGTGCATTTGCCAACTCTTGGGCTCCACCACTCAGATTCACCATGTTTCCAACCAAGCTGATTAGGTAGTGAATATCACCGCTGCACAGGCTACAGAGCGTTTCTCTGCCCCACAGAAGTGGTTTCTTGCCGTCACGAATCTGACGCGCCGATTCGTTGTTACTCCATTGCGAACTGGTGCCAACGAGATGCGCAAGCTCTCTCGCGGAAAGGCTTGTATTGCTCTGGGCGAGCCGACGACGAAAAACGTCATCAATAAACGTGAGCTTGGGACCTATTTCAGCATGAAGATAGACCAGTCCCAGGTTCTGGACGATGAATTCTCTACTCTCGACGTATATCTTCTGGTCGATGTCGCTCTTTGCAAATGAGACAGGGCTTTCTGTGGAAAGCTTGAAAAAACAGACAGATGCTCGCTGCATGAACACACGATTCAGGCTTTTCTGTAAATCTTTCGTGACCTTTGGCGAAGAATAGTCATCAATGAAGAAGTAAATTGGCCGTCCTCGAGCGAATGGGAAGTGGCTCAAAGCCTCGCACGCCTTTAGTAATACTTCTGGGCCGAAACATCGTCCTATGTCACGATTCTCGTCGTTCACAAATCGTTGACGCTCGGCCGCTTTTAATCGTTCCTTGTTGAGTCTTGCTATGATGGCCTTGAGCGTTGTCTGCCCCGGGTATTGGGGCGGATCAATCTCGAAGGCACTCCAGAGATTCTCTGCGACCTTTGACTCTGCAGAATTGAACTCATCACCGAAGTGCTTGCGGGCCCATGTTTCGAGTGAATCCAGGAGCTTGGCAAGCAGGGTCGCAGTAATAAAGTGAATAGGGATGTCCAGCGCCTCGTTGCGAGCCGGAATCACATAGCGAGGGAATGCAAAGTAAAGGTCAATACACCGATAGTAGACACCAATGTAACGCGTTTGGTCAGGGTCTGCCTCATTTACATGCATTTTCTGGTCAAGGCTGAGACTTCGGAAAACCGTCGTCTTCCCGCAACCACGTGGACCCGTAACAACAACATTGTTTTGGCTTTCGATCTCAGACAGCCCAAGAAATCTGTCAGAATATAGCGCGCGTAACAAAGACGGGGCCTCCCCGATTTGTTCACAGCTAAGGAAGTCGAATGGTGTAAGCAGACGAGCGGACTCCTGAGCAGCACTCCGCTCGAAATCACCATCGAGATCTATCAGACGTCGGAGAAGACTAGCCGGTTGTCTTGCAAGAGGATCCCGCGTGAGATCTGCTTCGACTAGATGACGAGAAACGAAGTGGTCACGAAGGACTTTGAAGATGAACTTGTCCTTTGGACTGCCTTCCGAATATCTTACCAAACCCAGCAGTTGTTTGAGTATATCGGCAAGCTGCAGATAATCGTCTTTGAACCGAGGTTCGCTTGTCGCATCTGCGACCCCGAAGTCCGTAACCCGAAAAACATATTGAGGCCCCAACAAATCATACGACGAGCGATCCTCGACCAAGATGTTCCCATTATGAAGGTCGCCGTGGCTAACGCCTTGACGTTTCATTTCGTTAAATAGGTTGAGCATGGTTGCCAGCCAATTCGCAATAAAGGTTACCGTAATTACATCGGCAAAGGCTGATACGAATTTTCGGAGACTTGGTCCCTCAACAAACTCAGAGATGAGAACGACGCAGTCGATTCCTGCAGAATCGTCCCGCCATTCTTGAATGTCCTCAAACTTGACGACAGTTGAGCTCTTCAGCGCATCGGCTTTATAGACTTCCTTCCGCCAGAGTTCTCCACCGTCTTGGTCGTGCAAGAGGTTCGATCGCGGAATAACCTTACACGCCAGGTCTCGGTTAAGGCTATCTGATCGTGCGCGGAACACGTGGGCGTCATTCCCGCTATCAACCCACCCGACGACTACTACGTCAGCACGGTTTGGCAGAGGCTTGCCGACAAAATAACTTCGGTCAGGGAGATTCGCACGCATTTCAGTTTCGCTGAAATATGAGGAAATGTTCTGACTTCACACCGCGATACTTTCGGCGAGTTCGACGTACGTCTGGAATATCATCGGTGATGACTTTACGGAGGCGCAGCGATGGAGCATGTTGCTTGACGAGCGAAACGACTACGGAGGATGGATGAGCATGGAAGCTACGCTGCACTTCTTGGCCTACAACGAAAATGCAGTAGCCGTCGCGTCTAAGTCCCTTTTCCACTTTCGTTGCTAAGCTTGTGATTCCATCCACGAACGCTTTGCGCCGTTGGGTGATGTCGTCGTCTTCCCGTTCTGCCAAACTAGGGTCAATGAACCAGAGCCGGAGGCGATTGTCGCGGACATAGTCGAGCGCGTTCATATAGGGAGGACTTGTTATGAGAGCGTCGAACCGACTGGGGAAACTGACTTTTTCGACTGGGATTTGGAAAAACTTTACACCTAACTTGCGAGGTCTGGAAAACCGCTTATAGCTACGGTGCACTTTGGCAAGCAAACGGGGCCTTAGCTCGCGGTACGCATACATCTCAGGAAACCTCGTGCGGGGATACTTCTTGCTGCGAATATATGGGACCAAATGACTGCTTGGATAGGAAAGAAATCCTGGGCGCTGATGATGGAGAATCCCAAGGAAACAAGCCATTAGGAATTCATTACCGCGTCGTCTCGCTACCGTTGCAAAACGTAGTGCGCTACGCAGCGTATCTGGGTGAAAAAACCGTCGCACCCATTGAGGCGTTGAACGGAGGTCTGGTTGTGGAAGGGCCTCGGCCTCC
This sequence comes from Nitrospirota bacterium, assembly GCA_040757335.1. NCBI lineage: Bacteria > Pseudomonadati > Nitrospirota > Nitrospirota bacterium. Next base: position 108,844 of record JBFLXB010000009.1, read on the forward strand.
GACAAAGCTTTCTCGACAGTGTTTAGGGCGGCCTGCAATGTTACTGGCGGCGAAAGCTTCGCCTGCGAGAGTATTCGTGCATAGGGGCTGATATCAGTAGCGAATGCTCGACGTCCGCGGAGTGCTGCTTCCAATGGAATCGTGCCGGCACCCGCAAATGGGTCGACAATTAGATCGTCTCGCATCGAGTATCGCTCGATCAAATCACCAGCAATACTACTCTTGATCTTTCCGATGTAAGGAGCCAGTTGGTGTAGGGAACATTCGCGATGAGCGCAGGGTTCTGTCCACCATCGAGGCGCAGTTTCCCGCGGAACCGTTTCCTGGAACTCCTGAGTCAGTCTGGTGCTCATCACATAGCCTGATTCGAAAAAAAATGGAGTCCTAGAGTATGTTGTCCCGTTGATTCAGATGCCATTGATTTCCATGCTCAATTTCCCAGCTAGATGCTATGCTCTTAAAGAACCGTCCAGCCCTGACAGAGTTAGAATTTAGCTCAGAACAACCCAGGTTGTACTCGCGCGGGTTGTGTCTCTGGCTTGTATAGGCGTTCGAACCGCACCCTACTTGCTTCCAGATACTCGGGAACACGCTCGATAGCGGTCCACCGGCGTCGCAGACTTTCGGCGACGACGCCCGTCGTATTAGACCCAGCGAAGGGGTCGACAACTGTATCGTCCTCCTCAGTCAGGAGCTTAATAAAGAATTCCGGCAGGGCGGCGGGGAACCGCGCTGGATGCATTTTCAGACCGAGTTCCTTACTCCGCTTCGCGTAATCATCGTTAGCGGCGTTGTTGCCGAACTTCAGCATTGCTTCTGGAATTGGTGCCCCCGATTCTTCTGGTAATTCCCTCTCAACAACGTTGGGGGGAATAGCGCCGCCGGCCTCGACTTTGTCAAAGGAGTCCCGGATGACGTGCCCCGACGGGCGTACCGTGGGTCGTACACCCCTGCGGCTCAATCGAATCATGTCCGGACTGTATTCTTTCAGAACCCGCAGATTGCTTGCTTTTGGCCAGGGGGTCTTTGAGAACCACCACACATACTCCACAGAATCCTTGATTCGAATCCGCCGAACTGTCACCCATTCGGCCGGCATCGGCATCTTTGCGGGGTTGTACCAGAAGCATTCCTGTGCTAAATGAAAGCCCACCTCTTCGACAAGAGCGATGAGCAAATGGAAA